>JAFSTZ010000112.1 GCA_017445525.1 Eubacterium sp. | reverse complement strand
GGGTGAGTACATGAAAGCGCTCTTCGGCATCGGAACACCTCTGGTGACGGATATGGCTTTGTATGATGTCATCTCGTACGGAATATTTATATTGATACTCGCGTTTGCATCCACATCGATATCGCTTCGCAAGATCGGGTGGAAGCTGCAGGCCAAAAAGTGCAGTCATGCGCTGGTTGCGATCTGGTCCGTAGCTATACTTGCACTGGTTCTGCCTTTGCTGATCAGATCGAGTTACAATCCGTTTTTATACTTTAGGTTTTAGGACAGTATTGGGAGACCGACGCTTTATGGTTGAGTTATTGTGATGGTTTAGGAGCATTTATATGAAAAAAAAGAGCTTGTTTCGTATCATATATGTGGTAGTCCTGATGTGCTTTTTCACGGGCATCGGGATCACTATCGCTGTCAAGCCTCAGACTGACTACTCCCGCAATGAGAACCGTTATCTGGAGAAGCTTCCGGCGCTCACCTGGGATAGCTACAAATCGGGTGAGTTCGGTGAGCAGTTTGACAAGGCGGTGACGGATCAGTTTCCGTTTCGTGATTTCTTTACCGGGATGTCGACTAACTATCGCAAGCTGATGGGATTTCACGATGTCGGTGATGTTTATCTGGGAAAAGATCACTACTATTTTGATAAAAAGCTTGAGAAGGATATGGCTTTAGATGCGTGCACTACCGCTATCGGTGCCGTCAAGGCTTTTGCGGATACGTTTCATGCGGAAGAACCGACAGCAGATGCCGTGGCAGAGGTGGAGACTGCTCAGACGGATGGAGCGGCGGATGCCGGGGCAGAGTCCGGTGATGGAGCGGAGACAGCTTCGGCCACCGGGCGTGCTACCTTCAAGGATATCAAGGTTATGCTGATCCCGTCGCCTGCGTCGGTGCTGAAGGATGATCTGCCGATGTTTGCCCGGATATATGATGACGAACCTTACTTTGAAGCGGCAAAGAGTGTTTTCGGAGAGGACTTCATCGACGTGAGAGAGGCGTTTGCGGATGACAGTCCGTATCTCTACTTCCGCACGGATCATCACTGGACGCATCTTGGAGCGTATGAAGCATATAAAGTCTTTGAGGAGAGTATGGGCAGGACGCCGATACCTTATGACAGTTTTAATTATAAAAAAGTTTCCGATTCTTTCTACGGAACCATGTTTTCACGGGCGCTGGATAACGGTGCAGTTCCCGACAGCATCGAGATCCCCGAGGTTCCGGGCAATCCTATAGTGAAGGCGGGAGAGGATGAGATCCCGCTGTATGATATGGAGAAGCTTGATGAGAAGGATCACTATGCCATCTATTTCGGTGGAAACTATCCGGTCGTCACTATCAAGAATCCGCACCGGTCTGAAGAGAAAAAGTTGCTTGTGTTCAAGGATTCTTTTGCAAACAGTTTTGTACCGCTGCTTATAAATGAGTATTCCGAGATCACGATGATCGATCCGAGGTACGAGACACGACCGATGACGATGGTGATGAATACCTATAAGCCGGATGACGTGCTTGTGTTGTTTGAGATGAGCAACTTCGTGAACACCAAGGAGGTTCTGAGGCTGAGTATGGCATGATATTTATATCGATGGACTTCATTTCTTGACGAAAAAGGATAAATGTGGTATCATGTCAAATATCTATGGATAGGTATGGATTATCGATGGACGTGTTTGCACTGGTTTATCGTATATGTGCGGTGGCAGATGCGGATTGTAACTATTAATATAAAACGGAGGATAGAAAATGCTGGAGATCAGATCTGAGGAAAACGGTAGCGAAGTTGTTATTTATATCGAAGGAAGGATGGATACCAACTCTTCTCCAAAGGTTATGGAGGAGGTTGAGAAGTATGTCAACACTGCGCAGAAGATCATACTTGATATCGAAAAAGTGGATTATGTATCCAGTGCCGGCCTGCGTGTGTTTGTTATGGCAGATCAGCAGATCATCGCAAACGGCGGTGAGTTGAACGTGAGAAATGTTGCCAACCCGATTGCTGAGATATTTGAGATGACCGGTTTCAACAACATGCTTACTATCATCTGAGATTAACGCTGCATCTATCGGTATGATCGAGGGGTTGGCTGGCGACGAAGCTTCAGGTTGAGATGCTTCACGATGCTTTGTATTGAGTATTTCGGTTCCGCCGGCTATACCACATTAAACTGACAGCAAATACCACAGTGAGTACGCCGGCGATGATGTAAGATGCTGTCCACGACAGGTTGAATCCTATCTTGGCGTTTAACAGGTAGCTTGTACAGATATAGCAGTAAAAGCAACCCGGCAACAACGCCATCAGGTACGGCATCTTGTACTTCACCATGTATGCCGTGATAAGTGTAAAGGCAAATACCGACAACATACCATTGCCCAGAGAGAAATATCTCCAAAGGATGTTAAAGCCTTCGGCATCGAGCTTTGAGTAGATCAGTATCGCTGCAACCACTCCGAAGATGACCAAAGCAAGTATCAGACTATGTAGTTTTTTCTTTCGATCGATGTGAAGTGCATCTGTTATGATCAGTCGCATGGATCTCAGCGCAGTATCTCCGCTTGTGATAGGCAACACTATGACTCCGACGATAGCGATGATACCGCCTATATTTCCCAGCATATCTTTGGCGATGATCCCGACCACGGCTGTCGGTCCGTGCCAGAGCGTCTCGGCATCAGCGAGTCCCAGATTCATAACGCCCATAGCTGCTGCCGCCCAGGTCATGGCTATAAATCCTTCAACGATCATCATATCGTAGAAGGTTGTACGTCCCTCGTGTTCATTTTTGATAGTACGGGATACCAGGGTTGCCTGTGTAGAGTGAAATCCTGATACGATTCCACACGCAACTGTCACGAAGAATATCGGGATAAAGTGTTCCCCGAAAGGATGGATCCCGAAAACTCCTACATCCCAGATCTCATCCAAAGGATATCCGTTTACGAACATCCCAATAAAGATCCCCACTGCAGATAAAAGCAATATCGCCCCGAAGATCGGATATATCTTTCCTATGATCTTATCTATGGGAAGCAGGGTTGCTACGATGTAGTAGAAAAATATCACGCCGTATACGATCAGTATCGTGGGGTTGGACAACTCTGCATCCTGCTTTAGTATATCCACCACAAAGATATCACCCGGAGTATAGATAAATACTACGCCGAGCAAAAGCAGAAGCAAGCAGGTCACAACCTGATAGATCCCGTATATGTATTTACCGAGGAAACGGCGTACAAGCCCCGGCATCTGCTCGCCATCATTTCTCATGGAGATCATCCCACACATATAGTCGTGAAAAGCTCCCCCAATCACACATCCGATGGGGATCGTGATAAATGCGATCGGGCCGAAAAGGATGCCCTGGATAGGTCCGAGTATGGGACCGGTTCCGGCTATGTTGAGAAGCTCGATCAGGCTGTTC
>JAFSTZ010000111.1 GCA_017445525.1 Eubacterium sp. | reverse complement strand
AGAGCGATGAAAAAGCTCAGTGTGTGATGGGATTTCTATGCTGCCTCGGGTATGCCAAAAAGACCGCGAGGAAAAAGCTATACGGGTCGGCGGTCGGCAGGCTTGACGAGCCGATAGGCCCGGAGGGCGCACTTTTATATGCCATAGGAGATGACTATTATCATGTTACCGGTCCTCACCAGGATTTGGAGGAAGCTGCTTACTGGTACCGCAGATCATCGGCACATCACCACGCACCGGCAGAGGTTCTGTACGGAGATTGTCTCTTCTCCGGAGAGGGAGTAGAGCCTAATATCGATGAAGCCGTCAGACTGTACAAGGATGCCTACCAAAGAGGTGATGCAATGGCGAGCCGCAGACTTGGTGACTGCGCATACCTCGGCATAGGTATAGAACAAGATCACGAGGTGGCAGCTGACTACTTTCAGAGAGCTGCCAGGCTCGGTTGCAGAGATGCACTATGGAGACTCGGTGACATGTATCTGCAGGGCGAGGGCGTCGAGAAAAATGCAACCATGGCCGAAGTCTTCTATGAGGAAGCCGCAGACAAAGGTGTTGCATCTGCGATGTGTATGCTGGGCGACAGATCGTTCTACAGCAACAAAGAGAAGAAAGAAGAATTATATAAGGAAGCAGTCTGCTGGTACAAAAAGGCTGCTGAGAGAGAGGATGAATGGGGTCTTTACGCTCTCGGGATGTGCTACTATCACGGATACGGCGTCAAAAAATCACGCAAGAAGGCGGCAAAGCTTTTTATGAGATCCTCGGCATACGGCTGTCCGGATGCGTTGTGGCATCTTGCCTCCTGTTATTACAACGGGATCGGCGTCAAGAAGAACAAAAAGAAAGCATATAAATATTACCGTGAAGCCGTAAAGATGTATGCGATATACAATGAATAAGCATCTCAAAAGACTATGGCTGACGACAACGCGGTAGATGAGACGCATAGGCAGTAGATGTGGCAGTTAATCCGGAAAGAGAGAGATATATGACAACAGATATAAACAGTTTTGATAGTATAGTGGTAGGTGCGGGTTTCGCCGGAGCAGTTGCCGCCAGGGAGCTTGCTGAGCGCGGCGGCGAGAAGGTTCTGGTTCTGGAGAGCAGGGATCATATCGGCGGAAACTGCTATGATGAGCCGGACAAATACGGCATACTTGTTCATGTTTACGGACCGCATATTTTTCATACAAACAGTGAGCGCGCTTATAAGTATCTTTCGAGATTTACAGAGTGGATCGACTACTCTCACGAGGTTGTTGCAAAGGTCGGAGATGAGGAGATCCCGGTGCCCTTCAATCTGAACACTTTGAGGCAGGTGTTTCCGAAGGATGCAGAAGAGCTTGAGGCTCTGCTTATCGAGACCTTCGGTGAGGGGGCGAGAGTGCCGATCCTGAAGCTTCGTGAGGCAGAGGATGAGAGATTGCAAAAGATCGCTGATTATGTATACCGGAATATTTTTCTGAAATACACTATGAAGCAGTGGGGGAAAAAGCCCGAGGAGATCGACCCGTCCGTGTCAGGAAGAGTGCCGGTGGTGATCTCTCACGATAACAGGTATTTTCAGGATAAATGGCAAGGCATGCCGAAGGAAGGGTTTACCAAGCTTTTTGAAAGGCTGCTCGATCACGAGGGTATCACGGTAAAAACCGGCGTGGATGCGGGTTCATTTATAAAAATAGAAAATGATCGGATCCTGGTATGCGATGATGTACCGGATGAGTGTGATCGGGATAAAGCATCGGCATCAAAAGCAGGTGAAAAGAAAAAGTTTACCGGCAAGGTCATCTACACGGGGCTGCTCGATGAGCTGTTTGACTGCAGATACGGCAGGCTTCCGTACAGGTCGCTGCGGTTTGATGTGGAGTGCAGGGACGAGGACAGGTTCCAGAGTCACGGAGTGGTGAACTACACGGTAAGTGAGGACTTTACCAGGATCTCGGAGTTTAAACACCTGACCGGCCAGCTGGATCTTCACGGGACGACGATCATGCGTGAGTATCCGTTTGCCTACTCGGGCGCAGAGGGTGAGGTGCCTTACTATGCTATAAACAACCCTGAAAACGATGCGCTGTATGCCCGATACAAGGAGCTGGCGGATCAGGTCGGACTCATACCGCTGGGACGTCTGGCTGAATATAAATACTACAATATAGATGCGATCGTCGATCATGCTCTCGATGTGATGGACGGATTGATTGAAGGTTAGTACGGCATTTCCGAATTGACTATACATTTTTCTTGCCAGTGAAAATCCCTCGCGACTGAAACTGAAATAGGAGGCTTGATTTCAGATATGAAGCTTTTAACTATCGCTATACCCTGTTACAATTCACAGGATTATATGGCCCGGGCTATCGACAGTGCTCTCTCCGGCGGCGACGACGTGGAGATACTACTGATCGATGACGGATCAACAGACAGAACCGGTGAGATAGCCGATTCATATGCAGAGAAATATCCCGACACGATCCGTGCCATCCATCAGGAGAACAAAGGCCACGGTGGTGCGGTGAATACCGGGATCAAAGAGTCAACCGGTATATATTATAAGGTGCTCGACAGCGACGACTGGTTCGATGAGAGAGCATTTCAGCAGGTGATAGTCAGGCTGAAAAAACTCTATGAATCCGGTCAGCCCGTGGACATGTTTTTGTGCAATTACGTATACGATAAACCGAGTCTGAGCAAGCAGACTCCCATCAGATATACCAATGTTTTTCCGGTGGAGCATATCTTCTCCTGGGAACATATGGGGCACTTCAAGACCTCTCAGAATATCCTCATGCACTCTATCATTTACAGAGCAAAGATACTGAAGGCATCCGGCTTTGAGCTGCCGGAACATACCTTTTATGTGGACAACTTGTTTGCGTACGAGCCGTTCCCGTATGTGAGATCCCTTTATTATATGAATGTTGACCTGTATCACTACTTCATCGGCAGGGAGGATCAGTCCGTAAACGAAGCGGTGATGATCTCGAGGATCGACCAGCAGCTGGCCGTAAACAGGAGAATGATAGACGCCGTGGATCTCACATCCATCGAGAACAAGGGCCTCAGGAACTGTATGGTCAAGTATCTGTCCATGATCATGACGGTGAGCTCCGCGCTGCTCGTCAAGGAAGGCAGTCCCGAGAGTATAAAGAAAAGAGATGAGCTGTGGGAGTATCTCAAGAGAAATAAAGGCATGTACAAGATGGTGAACAACAAGCTGCTCGGACGTCCAATGCAGTTCAAGTCGGCACTCGGCCGCAAGATCGTTGTCACAGGATATACGCTCGCGCAGAAGTTGTATGGGTTTAACTAGTAGTTGACACATCCCATCGAATAGTGTTATAATTATAATTGCGTTTTCACATTTGACAGTTTACATAAGGGAGGTTATGGCCTATGAAGAATTTGAGCATGAGATTTAAAATTCTTCTCATAGTAGTTCCGCTGGTT
>JAFSTZ010000110.1 GCA_017445525.1 Eubacterium sp. | reverse complement strand
TTATAACCGGGGTCGTTCAGCACCCTGGATACTGTCGATATGGACGTGCCCGCTTCGCGAGCGATCTCTCTGATTGACATGTGGGCTCCTTTCCGGCAAGTTGCAGCCTACGGCCTCTCCCCTTCGCTATGCGTGACTGCCTCTCCCGCACCAGCGGTATTTGCAACCCAGTCTGAAATATCACTTATAACCCCGGAGTTGACGTTTGACTTAACGTCGTAGTCAGCCAGGCCCGGCTCCACGCCTCCCGGGAACATGTAATGCCCGAGTGTTTTATACAAATGATAAGCCGTATGTGCACGACCGGTAAACATGCTTTGCCATTTATCAAAATAATTCACAGGCGTCTCAAAATCCCTGTCGCCCTGCAAAAACATCAGCGGAAAAGTCGACTCCTTATCCATAAAATACTTCGCATCCGATGACGTCTTAAGCGTCTCATCCGAGTACGGCATCTCCTCATGTTTCATCGGTTTTGCACCGATGACGATAGCCCCACACAAACGCTGTATCCTCTTGTCCATAATGGAACTCAGATACTCTGCCGACCTGCCCCACGCCAGAACAAATACCGCATCAGTATCTATCTTTCCCATATAGTTAGCCGAGTCGATGGTTGCCCATGCATCCTTCAGGAGAGTCTCCCTGATGCCTGTCTCCGAGTATGCCGTCTCCGGATACTGATAATGCCTGCGATTGTACCTGATACTCGCTATGCCGTGCAGTGCCAGGCCATGCGCCATATCCATGAGCGGTTTGTTTGAAGCGCCGCCTATCGTACCGTCCATATCCGCATCATCAAGATCAGATATCAGGATCACCAGAGGCGGCTTGTCTTTTTTATCCGTATCATCACTGACCGGAAGAGTCAGCAAGCCATCAAGTACGTACGGCGGCCGGCCTATCTTTATATCTGTTTCCTCATATCTGCTGCCCTTATCTGGAGCGCTAGCCAATCTGGTATTATCAAACCAGATCCCGGCAAGCTTGCTTTTTGCATCAAATATAAATCTGATGGTCGCGCCCTCGTTCCCCTCGTATCTGAGAGTCGCTGTCACCTCATCGTAACCGTTTTTAACAACAGAAGACACTGATTCGACACCAAGATAAGTCCCCAGATCAGACGTCACACTCTCATAAGAAAGCTCGATAGTCTGCTCATCTGTCTGAGACGCAAGCTCATCCGTAGCGTCTTCCATGACCTTGGAAGTGAAGCCCTTGACGATATTCTCCGCATAGCCTGCCGCCCGTTGCTCAAGACTTGTCATGCTAAGTGCATCCCCGGACGCAGCCAAGGTCTCGACTTCTTTCTCCTGTGCTTCGTCATCAGCACCCGATGAACCACCTTCACCTGTGTCAATGGAAGGATAGTCTCCGGATACTGCCTCACCCGAGGCGGAAAGCCCCATAACAAAGCGATCCTCCTCAGCCTCCTCAGCCTCCACCGCCTCGCGCTGCGAAGTCTGCCAGTGATCGACCATAAGCCATATAGTAAAAACAGCGGCGAACAAAACCGCCGCAATCAATAAGTATCTTTTCATATCAAAGCTCCGGAGCCTCCCAACTATCTGCACCACCGGAGTTAGGAGCCTTGTCATACACCTCATCATCAGATGAAGTTACATCTTCCCCCGCCTCCGCTGCTGCAAAAAGCGCTGCTATCTCATCCTCGGAAAGCTCTCTGTTTCCATCCATATCTGCCTGTGTCCCGGCATCAAACTCCTCATCAACATCAACACCGTCATCACCCTCAACCATAAGCTCGTCCTCGATGTCTTCTATCTCGGTAGCCTCGGTGTCAACAGCATCTGTAAAAATGATAACCGGTTTGCTCAGTTGATACTGGTAAAACTTGATTATATTTCCGCTTTGCGGTGCTATAGGAATAGAGTTGGTAAGCTCATAATTCCTGACATACGGAAGCTTATAATAAAACAGATCATGGTTATTTCCATGCGGATTGTAAGACATCAGCTCTTTTGAATATAGATCCATAGCTGTCTGAGCATCCATGTCATACACCTCCTCCATATGTAGTATCAACTCAACAATTATAATACATCATCGAGAAATTTGCAAGATATTTTTCACCTTCCCATCATCCAAAGGTATCACATCTTTTTCGGCTCCGGATAATCAACCCCAAAGGTATCAACAGTTACTGACTCCATGATTTGGTCTTCATAGGGTCTGTCAGTTCCGGGCTCAGTAGCAACAGTAGCGATCCTCTCAACTACATCCATACCTTCGGTCACCTTACCAAATGCAGCGTACTCCCCGTCAAGATGCGGAGAAGTCTTGTGCATGATAAAAAACTGCGAGCCTGCCGAATCCGGCATCATGGAACGAGCCATAGACAGCACTCCCGGTTCATGCTTTAGATCATTCTCAAACCCGTTGCTCGAAAACTCACCGGGGATCTCGTAACCCGGGCCTCCCATACCCGTACCTTCGGGATCGCCGCCCTGCAGCATGAATCCCTCGATGACACGATGGAAGATCAGCCCGTTATAAAAGCCCTTCTGAATAAGAGAGATAAAATTGTTTACAGTGTTCGGTGCGATCTCCGGATAAAGCTCCGCTTTCATCACACCGCCGTCCTTCATGGTTATTGTAACTATAGGATTGCTCATCACTCTTCCTCCTTTTTCGGTATCCTCGAGTAAACCTCGGCAAGACCTCTGATGCTCTGCTCAAGCTCTCTTGATAGAAAGTTCGGCTTCAGCCTCCACTGCCAGTTACCCTCAGCCGCGCCGGGAGTATTTATCCTGGCCTCCTTGCCGAGACATAGATAATCCTGCAGCGGTATGATACACAGATTTGCGACGGAGCGGTAAGCCTCCCTGATAAGGTCCCAGGTCAATCCGCCGAAGTCCGTATTCAGCGAGTTGATATATCTGCGCGTGAAGCTCATCTGCCCTTCATTGATATCCGCGCACCACGCCATCGTAGGTGTGTTGTCGTGCGTGCCGGTATAGACGACGCAATTATTTATATGTCTGTGGTTCACATAATAGCTGTCCCAGCTGGTGAAACCGTACTGCAGTACTTTCATGCCCGGGAAGCCTGTATCCTTCAACAGCTTCTCGTTCTCCGGCGTGTTGTTTCCGAGATCCTCGGCTATGATCCTCAGTCTGTCGATCTTTCCTTTAATAGTATTGAAGAAATCGATGCCCGGTCCCTTCTCCAGCTTGCCTTTTTCCGCCGTTTCATCGCCGTACGGTATAGCATAATAATTACAAAAACCATGGAAATGATCGATGCGGATAACATCGTAGAACGCATAAGTTCTGTACATCCTGTGGAGCCACCAGTCATAGCCGGTTTTCTTCTCCGCTGCCCAGTCATATATGGGATTGCCCCAGAGCTGTCCGGTGGGAGAAAAAGCATCCGGCGGACATCCTGCGACCACCGTGGGTTTCAGATCCTTATCCATCAAAAATACTTCAGGATGTGACCACGCATCCGCAGAATCCAGTGCACAGTAGAACGGGATATCACCAATTATCTTTATATTTTTTGCGTTCGCATAAGCTCTCAGAACTCTCCACTGCCTGTCGAACTCAAACTGCTGGAAGTAGTAAAGTCCCATGGCATCGGCCAGCTCTTCCTTTGCCTTGTCCAGAGCTGCCTTGTCACGCTTTCTGTAGTCATCATCCCAGTCAAGCCAGGAACTGCCGCCCGCCTTTTCCTTGAGTGCCATAAAGAGCACATAATCATCGATCCAGTATGACTCTCTCTCTAAAAATGCTTCGTATTCCTCTACAAGAGGTGTCTTGTTTTCAAGAATTGTATCAAGTATTTTGTCAGCATCCGATGTCCGTTTTTTAGCATCGGCAGTTGCTGTTTTCTTATCTGCATCCGATGTTTCCTTAGTAGCATACGTTGTTGTTTCCGCGGACACATCCTGTTTATCTGCATCAGCCGGAGTCTTTCTTCCGGGGATATTTATACCGTTTGGAAGAACCTTGCCTCCCGTGATACTTTTATCATTGGCAGAGTTTTTCAGTCTCTCGGAAAACCTTCCGTACGCTATCCTGAATATCGCTCTGCGGCTCTCGTATATTGCACCGTAATCAACCTTGGTTACATCATCTCCGTAACGATAGCCGTCAAGCTCCTCCCTGTTCAGAAGTCCGTCATCAACCAGCGTATCCAGAGAAATAAAGTATGGATTTCCCGCAAAAGCCGACACCTGCTGATACGGTGAGTCACCGAATCCTGTCGGTCCTACCGGAAGTATCTGCCAGTACCCCTGGCCTGATGCCTCCAGAAAATCCACAAACTCATACGCCTCTCTCGAAAAGCCGCCTATACCGTACTTTGTCGGTACGGAAAAAATAGGAAACAGTATCCCACTCTCTCTCACTTTACTATCCTCCTCATTACTTTTTTATATATACAGATGATCACATAAGAAGACGCGTCACATCGCGATTTCGCGCACAGCGTTTTCCTGATCAACCTGCCAGTCCGTCTCCATAGACCTTGCCATCATAAGTGGCAGCCTCTGCATCGATAAGCTCGGACTTCATAGTCTCCTGATCGGTATATCCGCTCACAGTCTGCCAGAAGCCGAACTTCAGATCC
>JAFSTZ010000014.1 GCA_017445525.1 Eubacterium sp. | reverse complement strand
TTCAAATCTTGCAACGTATTTTCCGTTCTTATCTGTTTTGAAGGTATCACCTGTAAGCATATTTGCACGGTCCTGTGTCTGCCAAACATCTTTATCCTCTATGATCACAGGATCAGGCTCTGCAGAGATAACCCTGATCTTTCCGGAGGTATAAGTAGTGAACTTCACACTCGAAGAACCTGAACTAACTGTCGGCTCTGATACTGAGATATAGGCATCAGCCGGGATAAATCCAATCGCAGTCTCAAGCGGATTTGTCCTCATATCAGCCAGATATCCGTTCCACCTGTAAGCCCTGTAGTAGTATGTTCCGGGATCGATCCAAACCAAATCCTTGATCTCATTTTTATCCTTGTCGTATGAATCACAGTACAACAATGAAGAAAGGGTTGAATCCGAATAGATCATCAGATCAATATATCCGTTATCAACATATCCATGTGGGATCATCCATCCACTCTTTGTCACACTGAACTTGTGAACATCACTGCTGTATACCTTGACTTCATCCCTGATATAATCCTTGGTAGTCTGTATGCTGCCACCTGCAAGTGCCTGTTTAAACTCATCTACTGTCTTAACCTCTGTAGGGGTAACATCAACAGTTGACTCGAAATTGGTCTCCACAGAAGTATATGTAACACCATTCGACGAAGATGGTATCACAGCTGCATACGTAGTTGCATACTGTGTGTGATCGTTATTATAACCGTTCCATCTCTCCTGTCTGATGTAGTATTTCTCTCCTGCCTTTACATCTACCTCACCGACTTTGTCACGTGTTGACTTTGAATCATTTGAGGCAAGCTCGATAGTCAGAGCAGCATCTGAGTAGACATTTCCGCGAACGTAACCATTTCTCTCCATGGTCAGATATACCAGCTTTCCGGTGACAGGAGCAGTAAATGTGTATACACCTCCATAAGTGTCGGATCCCTTCTCAAGCAGCTCGTTTATCAGCGGAGTGTTTTTTCCGGCATCGGAATTGTCAACATACTTCCTAAACTCATAAACACTCTTCACTATAGGCACACTGTCTATAGTCCCGTCGGGATGCACCTGTGCTGCTATGGATGGTGTGGGAGTCACATAAAGTGCCGATACCGCCATCACAACTACAAGAAACAGTGAAACAATTCGTTTAGTCATTATCCAATCCTCCTTGTTCATTTATACAACTCAGCCTCAAAACTACCACCCTGACCCCATATACTGTGTCTGAAATTCGTTACGTGTTTTACTTGGCAAGTCCAAGCTTGTCTTCCACTACCTTCTGCATCTCTTCCACCGCGCATACCGTTTTGTGGATCACATCTGCGTTTCTGATGCTCTCAACCGCGTACGGGATCTTCACTCCGGATATCCTGTTCAGCTCGTCTACGAGGTCAAAGTCCTCCATGCCGGCGTATTTATCTTTATCTATGGCATCCATAACGCTTCTGGTGAACTTGTACGGGCTCGCGGTAGAAGCGACAACCGTCTTCACACTTGAAGCACTCGCTATCTTCCTGCACACATACGAAGCCACTGCGGTATGCGGATCAAGGACATATCCAGTCTTCTCGTAAACACTCTTTATCTCCTCGGCAGTATCCTCCTCAGTCGCAAAACCGCCCTCGAAGGAACCGAGCTGCTCTCTCATCTCATCAGTGATAGTATACTCGCCCTCGCCGGTAAGCTGCTTCATAAAGCCTGCAGTCTTCTCGGGATCATCTCCGGCTATCCTGTAGATCAGGCGCTCAAGATTGCTCGAGATCAGGATATCCATGGACGGCGACGAAGTAAGGATAAACTCCCTCTTCTTGTCATATGTACCTGAACCAAAGAAATCAAACAGAACCTTGTTCTCGTTTGATGCGCAGTAGAGCTTGCCGATGGGAAGTCCTATAAGCTTGGCATAGTAAGCGGCAAGGATGTTTCCGAAGTTTCCTGTGGGAACCACGACATCCATGATCTCACCCTCGGATAAATCTCCGCGCATTAAGAGCTGACCGTAAGCATATACATAATAAACGATCTGCGGCACAAGACGTCCGATATTGATGGAGTTTGCCGATGAAAACTGATATCCCTTCGCATCCATCCTGCCTGCAAGCTCTTTGTTATTAAAAATGTTTTTGACGCCGGTCTGGCAATCATCGAAGTTACCGTCCACGCCGACAACCATGGTGTTCTTGCCGGGTTCGGTCACCATCTGCTGCTTCTGGATAGGGCTTACTCCGTCCTTTGGATAGAACACGATGATACTCGTACCCGGTACGTCCGCAAAGCCGGCCAGAGCTGCCTTTCCGGTATCACCCGAGGTCGCTGTCAGGATGACTATCTCGTTTTTAACACCGTTTTTCTTGGCTGCGGTGGTCATAAGATACGGAAGTATGGAGAGCGCCATATCCTTGAAAGCGATGGTCTTTCCGTGGAAAAGCTCCAGATAGAATGCATCCTCTCCCTGTACACCGGTGTTGTCTGAATGACCTTCAGCGGAAGTGCCGCCCTCAGCTGCCTTTACAAGCGGTGCGATAATATCCGTATCAAACTTGGAGTCATATGCTCCTTTGATACAGGACTTCAGCTCATCCTCAGTAAAGTCTGTGAGAAATAGCTTCATAACCTCATAAGCTGTTTCCTGATAGGTCATATCCTTCAACCTGCCAAGCGACACATCAAACTTCGGCATAGACTCGGGGACAAACAGACCACCGTCATCCGAAAGGCCTGTAAGGATGGCCTGCGAGGCCGTAACCCTGATGTCCTTCGACCGTGTGCTGCGATACATGATATCCATTTTACTCTTCCTCCTCAAAAAAAGATATGTCACCGGCATCCTCTATGCCGGATCGACAGATCTCAGATTTTCTTGATCACTTAATTTTGTGAAGTTTTTTCATGTGATTATTATAATCCTTTTTATCATCAAAAACCTCACCACAAAAATCACATTTAAAAAATGACTTGCCACTTCCATCGCCCTGCACAGAATGACTGTATCCACCGTTGATCTTTTTAAGCTCCTCATCATTGAGCTGTTCTTTTTCATTTGCCATAACAGACCTCCTTTCTGCCAACTGAAAAGCACGTTACGGATTTATACTATCACATTTTTATTTTTTTGGCTACCCCTTTTCTGCCAATTTATCAAAACTCAACGCGCCGCCAAAGATATCGAGTGCCGAGCCAACTGTGAAATCCACCCTGCTCTGACCGATCTCACGTATAGTCTCGACGTCATCATACGAGGCTATCCCGCCGGCATAGGTGATAGGATTCCCCTTCGCCTGAGCGAGTATACCCAGCAGCTCTTCATCCACGCCGGTTCCTGTCCCCTCGACGTTCACCGCATGGACCAGAAACTCATCACACAGATACGATAGATCCCTGATAAGCGACGGTGTCAGCTCCTCATCGGTAAACTTCTGCCAGCGGTCAGTAACCACATAATACCGTCCGTCCCTCTTCCTCACTGACAGATCAAGAACCAGGCGGCTCCTGCCGACCACGAACTTCATCTCATCTATCCTGTCATATCTAATCTTGCCGTCAGAAAAAACATACGAGGTTACGATCACGTGTGAAGCACCCATATCCAGAAACTCCTCAGCGTTCTCGGGGTCGATGCCTCCACCGACCTGCAGCGTCCCCGGGTGCGCCCCAAGCGCCAGCCTCGCCTGGTCGAGATCCTGTTCATACGCATCAGTTCCCTTCTTGTCCAGAAGGATCACATGCCCGCCGCTCAAGCCTTTTCCGGCATACAATCTAGCATAGTGATCAGCATCTCTCTCCGACACGAAGTTCTCGGAAACCTCTCCCTCGTCAGACAGGCTCCCGCCGACTATCTGTTTCACTTTTCCGGTATGTATGTCAATACACGGTCTGAATTTCATCTTTTTCTCCTTATTTCAAAAGCAGCTCACAGTCTCTGCCTCTCCACCAATTCAGCAAAAATGCCCCCTTGACTCAGCAACTCATCATAAGTGCCGCTCTCGACGATGCGCCCCTCGTCCATCACCAGGATCCTG
>JAFSTZ010000109.1 GCA_017445525.1 Eubacterium sp. | reverse complement strand
GATCTTGTCAAGTATCCCTGCAGCAGCATACCTGCAAACATCGTTACCATCTTTATCCGATGCATACATATTGATGTGATATCCGTTACCCGGTTTATCCTTGACAGGCACCGGTGAAAAATCAGCATAAAGCCCGTTCCTGCCGGCGATCGTCTGTACTGCCATGATAAATGTCGACATCTGATCGGCTGCTTCTAACGGGGCTCCGTAGTGAAAGTCTATCTCGTTCTGGCCCGGTCCCTGCTCATGATGCGACCGCTCCGGGCGAAGCCCCATCTCCTCGATAGTGAGGCATATCTCACGACGGATATTCTCCCCCATGTCTAAAGGTGCGATATCCATATAACCGGCGTTATCATAAGGAATATCCGTGCGATTTCCTTCATCATCCAACTTAAAAAGATAAAACTCCGACTTAGAACCGAACTTGAATTCTATTCCTTCCCTGTCTGCATGATCTATCGCTTTTTTCAGCATAACACGTGTGTCATTCTCCTCAGGAATACAGTCCGCGCCACACACGTCGCAATACATCCTGACCACACGCCCACTTTCCGGCCTCCATGGAAGCACTGTGATCGTCTCAGGATCCGGCACAAGATAGAGTTCGCCTGTCTCGCTTTTTTCAAAGCCCGGTATCCTCCTCGCGTTGATCCCGATACCGCCTTCAAATGCTTTTTTTAATTCAGTCGGCATAACGGAGATGTTTTTCTGCACACCAAAAGCATCACGGAACATCAGGCGGATGAATTTCACATCTTCCTCTTCCATGTACTGTATGATTTCTTCTTTGGTATAAGTCATTTATTTCTCCTTTCTTGCAACGCGTCCATCGCGCAGAGGTGAGGTGATATCTCCTCGAGTACATCCAACAAAATCCTTACAGTATCCAACGATGTAAACATCGTAACTCCATTTGCTACGGCACATTGTCTGATCGCAACGCCGTCTTCGTAGTGGATTCCCGACAGAACTGCCCTTGTGTTTATGATATAACTCACATAACCGGCTCTGATCGACCGGAGTATCTCATCGCTGCCCTCCGAGAGTTTTCCTCTCATACGGGTTCGTATGCCGTGCTCCTTTAAAAATGTTGCGGTCCCCACCGTCGCCTCTATGTTAAAGCCCAATTGGTAGAACCTGCGTACCAACGGGAGCGCCTCCTCCTTATCCTCATCAGCGAGAGTCACAACTACCGTACCGTATTCCTTCATCTTGATTCCGGACGCCTGCAATGCTTTATAAAAAGCACGGTTTAACTTGGTATCATAGCCTATCGCCTCCCCGGTCGACTTCATCTCCGGCGAGAGATAGGCATCCATACCTGATAGTTTTTCAAATGAAAAAGCAGGTGCCTTAACAAAATAACTCTCAGCCTCCTCCGGATACATATTCTCTATTCCCTGTTCTTTGAGTGATACACCCAACATTGCCTTAGTCGCTATTCCGACCAGGGAGAAACCTGTTGATTTTGATAAAAAGGGAACGCTGCGGCTCGCCCGCGGATTAACCTCTATGATATAAACCTTCTCGCCGTCAACTATATACTGTATATTAAAAAGTCCGACGATGCCGATTCCAAGTCCTATCTTAGTCGTGTAATCACGTATTGTTTCTTTTACTTTTTCTGAGATTGAGAACGGCGGATATACACTTGTTGAGTCTCCGGAATGTACTCCCGTACGCTCCACGAGTTCCATGATGCCTGGGATGAACACATCCTTGCCGTCACAGATCGCATCTACCTCAACCTCCTTGCCGACGATGTACTGATCAACTAAAACAGGCTTGTCAACATCCACCTTGACCGCACTCTTCAGATAATGCCGGAGCATCTCCTCGTTGGCAACTATCTCCATTGCACGACCGCCGAGAACAAAACTCGGACGGACGAGAACCGGATATCCTATCCTCTGTGCAGCTGCGACGCCACTCTCTATGTCAGTAACCGCCTCTCCGGTCGGATGCGGGATACCGAGTTCTGCGATAACTGACTCAAACGAATCCCTGTCCTCAGCCTTATCAATTGCCGGGCTGTCGGTTCCGATGATAGGCACACCGCGTTTAGTGAGCGGCTCCGCGAGGTTCACAGCGGTCTGACCGCCGAGTGTAACGATAACCCCCTTCGGTTTTTCCAATTCTATTATATTCATGATGTCTTCTATTGTCAACGGCTCGAAATAGAGTTTGTCCGCAGTAGTGTAGTCCGTCGATACGGTCTCAGGATTGTTGTTGATCACAATCGCCTCATATCCGAGCTCTCTGATCGTACGTATCGCATGAACTGTCGAGTAATCAAATTCCACTCCCTGACCTATACGTATCGGTCCGCTGCCGAGCACTATTATTTTTTCTTTATCCGAAACTATTGACTCATTTTCCTCCTCATAAGTAGAGTAAAAATAAGGCACATAACTCTCAAACTCACTCGCACAGGTATCGATCATTTTATATACAGGATAGATGTTTTTCTGCCGTCTGATTTCCCAGATTTTTTCCTCAGTGTTTCCTGTCAATTCGGCTATATAGGAGTCGGAGAATCCCATTTTTTTCGCCCTTATTAACAGCTCATCAGTAAGCTTTGCACCCTCTAATTCTTTCTCAAACATAACTATATTTTTTATCTTGTCGAGGAAGAACATATCTATCATTGTCCGCTGATTTATAACGGAAGGATCCACGCCGCACCACATCAGCTGAGCTATCGCGTACAGTCTGTCATCCGTCCCCTCCCTGATGTAATCGAGGAGCTCATCAACAGTCATGTTGGCAGAATCAAATTTTTCCAAATGAATGTGATTTTTACCGTCCTCTAAAGACCTGATAGCCTTCAGCAGACTCTCCTCCATGGTCCGTCCCACACTCATTGCTTCTCCGGTTGCCTTCATCTGTGTGGAAAGTGTGTTTGAAGCAGTCGTGAATTTATCAAACGGGAACCGCGGAACCTTGGTAACAACATAATCAAGAGACGGCTCGAAACATGCAGGCGTATTAGCAAGCTGTATCTCATCCAATGTCATTCCGACTGCTATTTTGGCGGACACCCTGGCTATCGGATATCCACTCGCCTTGGACGCAAGAGCGGATGATCTGGATACCCGGGGATTTACCTCGATCACATAGTAACGGAAGCTCTCCGGATCCAGGGCGTACTGAACGTTACAGCCTCCCTCAACCCGCAGTGCACGGATTATCCTCAATGCTGAATCCCTGAGCATATGATACTCTCTGTTCGTGAGAGTCTGCGACGGAGCAACGACAATTGAGTCACCGGTGTGGATACCGACGGGATCGAGGTTTTCCATGTTGCAGACTACAATCGCGGTGTCGTTTTTATCACGAATTACCTCATACTCAATCTCCTTGAATCCGCGTATGCTTTTTTCAACTAAAACCTGATGCACCGGAGATGCCTCGAGCGCATGAGCCATCCTGACTCTCATCTCCTCCTCGTTGTTGGCATATCCGCCTCAGGTACATCCCAATGTAAACGCAGGGCGTAGTATGACGGGATAACCTATCTCGTCCGCAGCAGCGAGTCCCTCCTCTACGCTGTATGTGATCTG
>JAFSTZ010000108.1 GCA_017445525.1 Eubacterium sp. | reverse complement strand
GCTGCAGGAGGATGGCACCGAGGTGCTGATGGCAGGTATCTCTCCTTATGAGAATGAGAAATACTTAAATCCCGAAACAACTCCCGCAAATCCGGTGACGGTTGTATGGAAGGAAGTTGCAGCAGGGTGAGGTTACCGGGCTATGGCGACTGACGACAACGCTGTATCCGGGATGCACAGATAGGGAATGTGGCAGTACATTATTAATCGTTGTACTATGATAGTTTATGTGGGGGCGTCTGACACACAGGGCGCCCTTTTTTTCAGTATAAAATATACTATTCACAGCTGTCACAGCACAGCTCGAATACCCCGTGAATAGTAACTTAAAGTTTATTTAATATTTATTCTGTTATCATTACCTCAGTAACAAAGAAAAGAGAATCATGTCCGCATGAACTGGAGCATATGTTTTAATGCGACATGCAGATTCTCGAGCTTATGCAGTAAAAGTCAGCCGGATAACTCCGGCAACCCTTGAAACGGAGGTAAGCAAGATGTTTTTACGGATGCTGAAACGTGATCTGAAGAGAAAGAAAACTATGAACACCATATTATTTCTCTTCATCATCATCGCGTCGATGTTTATGGCGAGCGGTATGAACAACATCATCGCCGTGACAAACGGACTCGACAACTACCTGACAGAGGCAGGCGTCGGTGATTACAACATCCTGACGATGGGCGAGCATGCTGTGGGCGCACTCGACGATATGCTGACAAGCACGCCCGCTGTAAAGGACTACAGGATCGAGGAGGTTGTATACGCGTCACAGAAGAGTATTAAGTATGGGGACGGCTCGAACATAGATTACAAGTCTACTTCCGGAGCCAACCTGATCATGTCAGGGAAGAGAGTGGCTCTCAAGTTCTATGACAGTAACAACGAGCTGATCGGAGAGCCTGCCGAGGGTGAGGTTTATGTGTCTCACGGATTTATGGATGAGACGGATATCGCCATCGGCGACTCCATCATGATCTCGCTGGAGGGCGTAGAGTTCAAGCTGAAGATCATGGATATCTGCAAGGACGCATTTTTAGGAGGAGCGATCGTCGGCAACAGAAGATTTATCATAAATGATAAATACTTTCAGGAGCTCATCGACAAAGAGATCATCCATGACTCATACATGGGTGAGGCCTGCTACATCGATACCGATGATGTGAAGGAGATCAAGTCGGCACTCAAGGATGTGCAGCATGTGGCGTTTGACGGTGACAGAAACCTCATCACAACCTCGTATCTCATGGATATGATACTCGCTTTGGTTATGCTGATCATGAGTGCATGCCTGATCATCGTTTCTCTGGTCATACTGAGATTCTCCATCAGGTTTTCCATCGAGGAGGAGTTCCGCGAGATCGGTGTAATGAAAGCGATCGGTGTAAAGAGCGTGCGCATCCGTTCACTTTATATAGTGAAATATCTGGTGATGGCGCTGATCGGATCTCTGATAGGTTTCGGGATCAGTATCCCGTTTGGCAGCTTTTTGCTGAGGGAGAGTGCCAAGGCTATCATGCTTAAAAATAACGATGACCTTTTATGGAATATCCTTGGGGCACTGTTCATAGGTATTATATGTGTGCTGTTCGGATTCATGTTCACGAGAAGAGTAAACAAGTTCACTCCGCTCGATGCGATCCGTTCGGGACAGAGCGGTGAGCGCTATAAGAAGAAAAATAAATACCACCTCAGAAAGACTCATCTCAAGCCGGGCGGTTATCTTGCATTGAATGATGTTATCAGCGCACCGAAAAGATTTTTCACGATCATGCTTACATTTATACTGTGTACGGTGCTGGTGCTGATGATGGTAAATATCTCTTCGACTATGAGGAGTGATGCTTTTGCAGATACCTTCGGGAAGGTCAGTGATCTGTACATCATGGATGTGGATCAGGTTATGGATCTGCTCAGCTCCGGTTCCATAGAGGGTATTGAGGAGAAGTTACATGAGAGTGAGCAGAAGCTCGCTGACGCCGGACTGCCCGCGCATATGTGTATGGAGCTTCAGTATAAATACCCCGTCACGGTAAAGGGGAAGGATTACAGTTATACCTTCCAGTGCGGACTCGGGACCACGATGGATGAGTATACTTATACTGAGGGCACGGCTCCCGCGGCTCCCGATGAGATCGCGATCACGCCGGCTGTTGCCAAGTTCTTTGATATAGGTATCGGCGACACTATAACGGTACATTTTTCTGAAAAAGATATGGATTGTATGGTGACGCAGATCTATGACACGATGAACAACATGGGCGAGCTGATCAGACTTCACACGGATGCGCCTGTTGATATATTGCACTATTCTTCCGCGATGGGACAGCAGATCAACTTTGACGATCATCCGGATGCGGAGACGATCGAGTCGAGGAAGGACAAGGTCGGGGAGTTGCTCGATACTTCCGAGGTGATGAATGCCGAGGACTACTGTGTCGACTGTATGAAGGTTGCTCCGATGATGGAGGCGCTCTCGTATCTGCTTCTCGCGATCACGATGGTGGTGATCCTGCTCGTGACGATACTGACGGAGCGCACGCTGATCGCAGGGGAGGTTACGCAGATAGCTACGCTGAAGGCGATAGGGTTCTCGGACGGTGCGATCATCAGGTGGCATACCTGGAGATTCGTCATAGTGGGTATCATCGTCGCGGTGATATCGGCGGCACTGTCGCTGCCGGTGACGAAGCTTTTCGGAGATCCGATATTTGCGATGACGGGCGCAAACGATGTTACATATAAATACGATGTTGTGAAGACATTTTTCCTGTATCCCGGCGTGGTGCTGGTGGTGACAGTCGTCGTGGCGATGCTTACGGCTGTATATACCAGGAAGATCACAGCGAGAGATACGGCAAATATAGAGTAGGAGGAAATAAAAATGAGTGAAAAGATACTGGAAGTAAAGGATGTTTGTAAAACATACGTAGTGAATAAGCGACAGAACAACGTGCTTCGCAACGTGAGCTTTAGTGTGGACGAAGGCGAGATGGTGGCGATCATGGGGCCGTCGGGCTCCGGGAAGTCGACACTGCTCTACGCGATATCCGGGATGGACAAGGCGACCAGCGGCGAGGTGAAGTTTGAGGGCGAGGACATCACTCAGATGAAGGATAAAAAGCTCGCCGGTCTCAGGCTCGATAAGATGGGATTTATCTTCCAGCAGATGTATATGATGAAGAACCTGACCATCCTTGACAACATCGCACTCCCGGCCGTGCAGAGCAAGAAAGACAAAAGATCCAAGGCGGACAAGTATCAGGACGGTGAGAAGCTGATGAGGAAGCTCGGCATCATCGAGGTTGCTGATAACGATATCAACGAAGTCTCCGGCGGACAGCTTCAGCGTGCCTGCATCTGCCGTGCGCTGATCAACAATCCGCGAGTTGTATTTGCGGACGAGCCGACCGGCGCTCTGAACCGTACCTCATCTAATGAGGTTATGGACGAGCTTGTCAAGCTGAACGACGAGGGCACGACAGTGATGATGGTGACGCATGATGCCAAGGTTGCCGCAAGATGCTCCCGCGTGCTCTACCTCGTAGACGGTAACATCCGTGGCGAGTACATCAGTCCGACTGACAAGGAGATGACCGAGAAGGAGCGTGACCGCGCACTGAACAACTGGCTCATGGAGCTTGGGTGGTAAGCAGAACGATACATCACATATAGGCTTACAGATGCAAGTATCTGTAAGCCTTTTTCGTACACCGGATAATAATATACTGACACATTTACTTATTTTACGATGCACTGGTCGTGATTAGTAACTTATAATTTCTTGCTTTTTTCGGAAAAATATAATATAATACACATGATTGTGTTTTTTTCTTTTTCAGAAGAAAGGAATGATAATATGAATAAGTTTACGAGGAAGATTGTTGGTATGATCACTGTAATGGCAGTTGCGATTGCCGGAGTTGTCATGCCTGATATGTGGATACTGCCGGGTTCCGGATCGCCTGAGGTCGCAAAGGCAGCTGTGACTGTGGTTGATGAGTGGGGTGAGTTAAAGACTGCGTTAGCGGGTGGTGGTGATATCAAGTTGACGGATAATGTCATCGCTGATAGTAATTCTCAGCGACTGGAAGTTCCATCCGGAAAAAATGTAACCCTCGATCTCAATGGTCATACAATTGATCGCAGTTTTACGTCTGCTTCGTCTGCGACAGCAAATGGTTATGTTATCATTGTGAATGGTTCTCTGACACTTAACGATACCAGCGTCAGTCAAACAGGTGTTATCACCGGAGGTCATACCAATACAGGAGGGGGCGTGTATGTTAGCAGTGGCGGTAGCTTTACCATGACCGGAGGAACGATCAGTAATAATACAGCAGATCGTAATGGTGGAGGAGTGTATGTTTATCATGGTAACTTTACCATGACCGGAGATAGTACGATCAGTAAAAATGAAGCGGGATCTTTTGCCGGTGTGTTTGTTGAAGAAGGATCATTTATCATGAAAGGTGGCACGATCACCGAAAACAAAGCAACCAACTATGGTGGAGGCGCTTATGTAAAAAATGGAACATTCATTATGGACGATGGTACGATCAGCAACAATGAAGCATATCAGTATGGTGGAGGTGTGTATGTTTACGGCAGTGCTTCTACGCCGTCCGTGTTCACTATGAACGGAGGCACGATCAGCGAGAATAAAGCAACAAACTCGGATGGCGGAGGCG
This sequence comes from Eubacterium sp., assembly GCA_017445525.1. Lineage (GTDB taxonomy): Bacteria > Bacillota > Clostridia > Lachnospirales > Lachnospiraceae > Eubacterium_F. The sequence goes on along the minus strand of JAFSTZ010000108.1, from coordinate 69 downwards.
TGTATGTTTCTCAAACTCGCTTTACCATGAATGGCGGTACGATCAAAGATAACAGCGCCAAAAGCTGCG
>JAFSTZ010000107.1 GCA_017445525.1 Eubacterium sp. | reverse complement strand
AGATCACTGCCTACGATAGCACGCATCTTCTCTTCCTCGATGGGTATCAGCTCGGCATACAACTTTTCTTCCTTAACGAGCGTGTCCATCAACTCTTCCATCAAACTGGCCAAATCAAGTCCTCCTCACAGCCTTGCGTAGCCTGCAAGCCTTCTGCCCGACTTTTCACTTGTCAGGATCTGTCCCGATTTTTCCTCAAGTCAGGCAAAAAGCTTCTCAGCCATCTTCTCAGCAACAGCGCTCATAGGTATGTTATATGTACCGTTTGCGATCTGCTCTTTGATCTCTGCCACACGATCCTCTCTGACCGGCTCCTGCCCCTGAGCTGCCTTCTTAGCAACCTGGTATGCATTACCGAAATCCGAGATCTCTACCGAATCCCTGACAGAGGATGCTGACTGAGCATACGGAGAACGCTTAACACCGTTTGGTCCGTAAACCTGGTTCACTGCCATGTACGAATCAATCCTCATATTCCTCAACCTCCAATCTTAGGTTTTCACCTTTTATAAGCGCATCTTGTATGCCGTTGGACATAGTCATTCGATGCGTTCACATTATTTATCGGCTGTTTTTTCTGATAGTTAACCCTATTTTTAAAAATACTTGATCAAAACGTCAGGCGTTGCTGCTCACTGGCATCTACCGACAGATCTGCCTTCTGACCCTTGGCACCACGTCTGCGGTTGCGCACACGTCTGGCATTCAAAGCATTCCCCTGGTACATAAATACTTCCGCGGACGGATCCACTGCCGTTCCGAACTTTAGTGTATCATCTATGGCAAGTGATATAGCCTTCACCCCGCGGCTTGTCTTCTTGAACTCGTTTACTTCTCCTACAGGAAAACCAAGTGACAGACCGCTCTCCGTGAGAAGTATAACCTTCTTTGTTCCCGCGAGCACCTCGGATCCGGTTAACGTCTCAAGCCCGACTATCCTGTCATCATCGCTGTCAAGCTTTGTCGCAGCTATCTTCTGTCTGCCGGTCTCAAACTCCGCACCGCTTACAAGCTTGATATATCCGCTCTTTGTCACAAACATAAGCATCGACTCAAACAGCTCCTCAAAGCCTATATACAGGATACCATTTTCATCATTTTCCATCTTGCACAGGCTGTGGATGAGCGTACCCTTATCTTTTGGCTTGCATCGCGGAATCTTGTCCATCTTCACCTGGTACATGTTTCCTTTATCGGTAAATATACATATCTTATCGGTATTGTCTATATGAAGAGTCCTCACATACTCTGCCAGAGCCTCCGGTGTCTGCCTGGAGTAAGCACCGGCATCGATACACTTGGTATATCCGAAACGGTCAAAGAGTACATACAGATCCTCTATCACGACCTCCTCAACATATGCGGTGGTCTCGGTATCCGCAAGCTCCGTCTTTCTCGGTACAGCGTACTGCTTTTTATACTCACGGAGTCTGCTCTTCATAACCTTGAAAAGCTCCTTTTTATCCCCGAGTATCAGCTTATACTCTTTTATCTTGGCTTTCAGCTCGTCATTCTCATTTTGCAGCTTCAGTATCTCCAGACCGATCAGTCTCTGCAGAGGCATTGCAAGGATGGCATTTGCCTGAGGCTCGGTAAAGAGTAACGTCTGAGCCATCTCCTCAGAGCCTTCATTTTTAAATTTGATATCCTCGGTCACACCCTCTATCAGGCAGGCCTTCGCCTGAGCTACCGAGCTTGATCCCCTGAGTATCTCGATGATCAGATCGATCACGTCGACGGCGCGGATCAAACCCTCTACTACCTCGAGTCTTTTGTTAGCCTTATCCAGCAGGAACTCATACTCTCTGGTATACAGTATCTCCTGAAACGAGACAAACGCCTCTATAAGTGTCTTCAGGTTAAACGTCTCCGGCTCGCCGTAGGTCGCGCCCTCCACCGGACGTATAGCAAGCAGGTTCACCCCATAGGTGTCCTCCATCTGTGACTTTTTATAAAGGCCGTTTAACAGATTGTCGACATCTCTGTCCTTCTTTACCTCGATGACGATCCTTATACCTTCCTTGGATGACTCGTCACGGACATCAGCGATTTCGTCAAACACCTTGTTTTTCATGAGATCGGATATGCTGGCAACGAGTTTTTCTTTATTTCCCGAAACCGTATATGGTATCTCTGTTATGACGATATTTGTCTTGCCGTTATCGCCTTTTTCAAGCTCAGTGCGGGCGCGTACGCGGATCTTGCCCTCACCTGTCTTGTATATCTCCGGCAGTTCCACCGCGTTTATGATGATTCCGCCCGTCGGAAAATCAGGTCCCGGGCAGTACTCTAAGAGCGTATCTATGCGGATCCCCGGCCTGTCGATGTAGGCGATCGTAGCGTCTATGACCTCACCTATATTATGCGGCGGTATGTTTGTCGCCATTCCGACAGCGATACCTGTGGTTCCGTTGATCAGCAGGTTTGGCAGCTGCGCCGGCAATACGACTGGCTCAGATTCCGTATCATCGAAATTCGGGATGAAATCAACTAATCCCTTCTCTAAATTCT
>JAFSTZ010000106.1 GCA_017445525.1 Eubacterium sp. | reverse complement strand
GTCTGTTGCCGGAGTTTGCTACCAGGAAGTCCAGAGCCTGCTTGCCTACCTCGAGGCTCATCAGCGCTCTGTCGCCGTGATACTCGCCCTCGCCGGCGAAGCAGTATTCGCACTTTAAGTTGCAGGCGTGGGCGATATGCAGGCAGAGAGCCTTTACTACTGTCTGTCTCTTTTTAAAGTCGATCACGCGGGTCTCCAATGAGGCAGGATCGGCTTCACCGGAAGCCTGCGCAGTCGGATGGCTTGCGACGCCACTTGAGCCGGAATCGTCATCTGCCCTGCATCCGTCGGAAGAGCAGGAGTCGTCCTGATCGCAGGACCCCGGCTCAACGAGATATTCGTCTGTAGTAAACAGAGTCCCGTCGCCCTCCAGACTTTTCAGATCGTCAAATATCTCACGGAAGTCCTCATCCTTCAGGTTCTCTGACGGATACTTTTTGCTTATGATGGCAGAGATCCTATGCAGTTCCTCATCGCTGTACCGGTCGTTGGCCTGCCTGTCATATTGACTGTCGGCGGCAATATCTGATCCTTTCCCGCCTTGCTTGGGAGACTCCTTCTCACACATCAGCTCCAACACGTCGTAGACCACGTCGTCAACTATGTGTACCGAAGATGAGTTTACGTCAAGAACTATGTTGTAGCCGTTATTTTTATATAAATGAAGCATGTTGCTCCTCCTGCTGTGATTATTAGTTATCATGAAAATAGCCCGACCGGAAGGTCGGGCTCGTCCGTTCTGAATTGCAATTACCTTTTTGCCTGCTCGCAGGTCTGGTTGCCTACCGTGCATGAAGTCTTGCATGCTGACTGGCAGGATGTCTGGCACTCGCCGCAACCACCCTTCTTTACAGTGTCTTTAAGATTCTTGGTTGTCAAAGTCTTGATACGTTTCATGTCTGTTCCTCCTGGATATATTCATGTTTCTAAAAACCATTCATATTAAACGTTGAAATTATAACATCATTACATCAGTATGTCAAGTATCCGATTTAGTATTCGTCTTGCTGTTCTTTACTTCACTCTCTGTAGGATTATGAGTTTCGATAAACAGGATGAAATCATTTATTTCAGTATCTGTCCATCCAATCTCACGTAAACGAAGGATGATATTGGATGTTTCTTTATTTGTCATGTGATCACCTCCATTCATTTTTATGGCTTTCTTCTATTCATATTGTATCAAAACAGGTGGAAAAGTCAATAGATTATTGCTGTTTCATTGAAAAAGTTCTTGAATTTTTCTACTTCACAGTATATAATGATATGACAGCGACGAAAAATAGTGTAGTAGCCTGTATCGGGCAGGTACGAGGAGCAGTGAACATGCTCCTGAATAGGATTGGAAGGAGAATAGAAGTGGCTTTTGATATAGGAATAGATCTTGGTACGGCCAGCATACTTGTATATCTGAAGGGAAAAGGAGTTGTGTTGAAGGAGCCTTCGGTGGTTGCTTTTGACCGTGATACCAACCAGATAAAGGCGATTGGTGAGGAGGCCAGACAGATGCTCGGGCGTACTCCGGGCAACATCACCGCCATCAGACCTCTGAGACAGGGAGTTATCTCTGATTACACCGTTACCGAGAAGATGCTTAAGTATTTTATACAGAAAGCAGTCGGCAGACAGCGTTTCAGAAAGCCGATGATCAGCATCTGTGTACCTTCACAGGTTACGGAGGTTGAGAGAAAGGCAGTTGAGGATGCGGCATTCCAGGCAGGCGCCAGAGATGTAAAGATCATAGAGGAGCCGATCGCGGCGGCTATAGGAGCAGGGATTGACATTTCCAGACCTTGCGGAAACATGATAGTTGATATAGGAGGCGGAACATCTGATGTGGCTGTTATCTCTCTCGGGGGAACCGTTGTGAGCGCTTCCATAAAGATAGCCGGGGATGATTTTGATGAGGCTATCGTTAAGTATATGAGAAAGAAACACAATCTTCTTATCGGTGAGAGGACCGCTGAGGATATAAAGATAAAGATCGGTTCGGCGTTCCCGAGACCGGAGAGCGTATCGGTGGATGTGCGCGGCCGTAACCTGGTGACGGGACTTCCAAAGACCATCACGGTCACATCAGAGGAGACTGAGGAGGCGCTCCGTGATCCGAGTGCTCAGATAGTTGAGGCGGTTCACAGTGTACTTGAGAAGACTCCGCCGGAGCTTGCTGCCGATATAGCGGACAGAGGGATCGTGCTCACCGGAGGAGGCTCGCTGCTCTATGGACTTGAGGAGCTGATCGAGTCAAAGACCGGTATCACTACCATGACTGCAGAGGATCCGATGACTGCGGTTGCTATCGGAACCGGTATGTATGTCGAGTTTCTGGCAGGAAACGACACCACGGTCACCGTGAACTGAGATGGTATATTATTCGTTACCCTTCAGCCGGGATCACATTCATAAGTACATATGGGTGTGATTCAGCCGTGAATAGTAACAATTTTTCAAGAAAATCTTATCAAGGGGGTTTAGTATGAACCCCCTTTTGTCGACATATAAACATATAAGACATTATTCACGGGTTCTGCAAGGACGATAGAGCATGTAGCAAAGCGACATGCGGGATTTTCGAGCTGTGCAGGGACACCTGCGCTTCGCTACGGATAGGCACGGTGCCCGGAATCATAGATTCCGACCGTTGCACTAAGCCGTGAATAGCATAATAAACAGGAGAAAAATATGCTTAGAGGACTCTACACTGCGTGGACAGGGATGGTCAACGAGCAGAAAAGAATGGATGTACTGTCAAACAACATGGCAAATGCCACTACGGTCGGCTTCAAGCTCGACAAGTCTACTTCTCAGGCGTTTGATCAGGTACTCGATCTGAAGATCAGGGATGGATCCCAGGCATATCATAATCAGGCTATCGGTCATCTTTCACTTGGCGTGAAGATCGGAGAGACCTTCACCGATCACGCTCAGGGTTCGATCAGGCAGACCGGTGGCACGTACGACTGCGCTCTTTCGGGCAAGGGCTTTTTCACGGTTAAGGTTATCCCCGCTGACGGCGAGGCAAAGACCAGATATACCCGTGACGGACGCTTTACGTTGACGAAGGAGGGCCTTTTGGTTGACGCCGACGGCAACGCCATACAGGGCGAGGGCGGAGATATCTATATCTCGACAGATGCTAAGCATGTGGCGATATCCGAGCAGGGGATGATAACAGCTGACGGCGAGGTCATCGATTCGTTGAAGATAACGGACTTTGAGGATTATGACTATCTGAAGAAGTTTGGAAACACTTTGTTTGAGCCGGTTGAAGGAGCGACCGAGATCGATGCGAAGGCTCAGGTTATCCAGGGATACACAGAGCAGTCAAACGTAAATGTAGTCAGAGAGATGGTGGATATGATCACCGTGACCAGAGCCTATGAGGCGAACCAGAAGGTGATCAGGTCTTACGATACGATGTTGCAGAGCGCAGCAAACGATATAGGACGTGTACAGTAAATAGGAGGGTAAATATATGATGAGATCACTTTGGACCGCAGCCAGCGGCATGATAGGTCAGCAGACAGCGCTTGACGTGACTGCGAACAACCTCTCAAATGTAAATACAACGGGATACAAGACGCAGTCTGCGAACTTCAAATCCCTGATATATCAGAACCTCCAGAGAAAGTCGACCACTACTACCGGTGAGCCAAAACCGATCGGAGCTCAGGTGGGACTCGGTACCAGAGTGGGTTCGATATCCTCGAGCTTTACTCAGGGTGCTTTCGGAGAGTCGCACGGTGAGTTTGACTATGCTATCCAGGGTGAGGGATTTTTCCGCGTGAGACTTGCTGACGGCAGCACTGCATATACCAGAAACGGACATTTTGTCATGGCGGTAGACAATGACGGAGGCACGACACTCACTGACAGCGAGGGCAATCCGGTTTTAGATACCGCCGGAAACATCATCCATCTTCAGGAGGGTTACAGAACAGACCTTGTGCAGATAGATATGGACGGAAAGCTTTCATATGTAAACGATGAGGGTAACCGTTATGACCTCGGTATGCAGATAGGACTTGCTACATTCCCGAATGAGGGAGGTCTTGAAAAAATAGCTGGCTCTAACTATGCAGAGAGTGATGCGTCGGGAGCACCGGTAACCTGGACAGCCTACGCACTCGGTTCCAAGATCAAATCAGGTTACCTCGAGATGTCCAACGTAAACGCCGCCGACGAGATGGTAAACATGATCATCACCCAGCGTGCATACGAGATGAACGCAAAAGCGATCACCGCATCC
>JAFSTZ010000105.1 GCA_017445525.1 Eubacterium sp. | reverse complement strand
CATTTTAAAGTAAGCCTGAATCTCCCGCCCATCGATGAAGTTTTTTTTGCATTAGGATTGGAGTTCTCGGAAGATGGCTTTCCGGTCGATCTGCCGTAATCAAAATCTCCGTATATGATATAGTGATCATCGATGGTTTCCCATATGTTCAGAAAGTTTCTTACATCAAAGTAGAACTGCAGGAAGGTCTCTCTCTCCGGCAGAGTACCGACGACAGCGGCCGTGGCTTCGTAGCACTGTACCACTCTCATCAGGGAAAAACTGAGATTCCCGATGCCTTCAAGTATCAGTATACCGTCACACTCCCGTTTCCACTCGAGCATCTGCTTGTTTACGGATGTGACAGCCTTTATCAGCTGGTTTATGGCATATATCCGATCGCCGTCATGTTCTTTTTTCAGTATGGACTTGCATATCCTCGATATCGCGAGAAAATTTTCTTTCACGATGGAAGCGGAGTACATCTCTCTTCCCCGTTCTACCAGATTGTGAGCTTCATCCGTGAGAAATACATAGTCTGAGCTTTTCTTCACTCCGAAGAATCTTTTCAGATAGACATTCGGATCATATACATAGTTGTAGTCGCAGATGACGGCATCGGCAAACAGCGTAGCGTCTAAACTCAGCTCAAATGGACAGACCGTATGCTTGTCGGCGTATCTGAGGATGATATCTCTGGATAACTTTTCCTCGTGTACGAGCATATCGTAGAGAGCGTCATTCACTCTGTCAAGGTGTCCCTTTGCGCGTTCGCATTTATCCGGATCACAGTCAGGTCGTCTGTTTTCACCGTAGTTTCCGTTGACGGCTTTGTTGTCCCCTGATGTATCGGATTGTTCTGCGGATTCGGAGGATATCGGCCCATCGGATATGGCGGAAGATGAGGTATCACTTCCTGTTGAGGTGAGCACGCACAGTTTTTCCTTGGCTGTGAGTGTGATAGGCTTGAAGTATAGTCCGTTATCAGCCAGGAGTGAAAAGCAGTTCTCGGCTACTGTTCTGGTTATCGTCTTGGCGGTTAGATAGAAGATCCTCTCGACCAGCTCCTCGCCCATGGCCTTGACAGTCGGAAAGATCGTAGTTATGGTCTTGCCGACTCCGGTAGGTGCCTGGATGAAAAGTCGTCCTTTTTTACGTATCAGATCGTAAGTAAAGGCAGCAAGCTTATCCTGATCCTTACGATATTCAAACGGAAAACTTAAGTTTTTTATAGAAATATTACGTTTTATAGCATGTTCATACTCGTAGACAGCCCAGGGCTTGTATTTATCTACAAGAGCATCAAACCAGCTCTCGATATCCGCAGAGGAGTAGATCTTTTTGAAACGCTTTATCTCCTCAGTTTCTATATTGCAGTAGGTCAGCTGTACGCCGATGTCTGACAGATCTTCATTTATCATGACCATATATGCATAGCATTTTGCCTGAGCGAGATGGACTTCCACAGGCTCCTTCAGTGTGGAGAGTTCCTGATAAACTCCTTTTATCTCATCTATGACAGTGAGTGGTTTATCGCTTGCAGTCACGACATCGTCTTTTTCGGACTTTTTCTTTGACTTTTTATTGGATCCATTCTTTATATAAATATCACTTTCCGAGAAATGGTCATCAGAAAATATACCGTCGGCTCTCCCCTCAACCATCAGAGTGAAGTCATCACCGGTTTCATCAGAGTGTATGGTTATATCGGTATAGAGAGGAACCTCTGATTCATACCCTGAACCCATAGATTTTTGTATTTTTCGGTGGATTCTGCTACCTTCGAGCATGGCTTCGGTATTCCTGACACCCGATCCTGAGGATGTCAGGTCGCCTGAACGCAGTATGAATTCAACCAGATTCCTGACTGATATCTTGACTACAGTGGTTTTTTCCTTCATAATAATCCTTATTATAGAGGTATATTTATTATTCCTTTGAACTTTAAAGCTCTTACTAAATCTTGTTTAAACTGACTATGCATAGTTGCTATTACAGGTATTTTAGGTCTGTTAGCATATTTTATTCCTTCTTTAGATATAAAGAAAGGAGAATGAATATGAACTATAT
>JAFSTZ010000104.1 GCA_017445525.1 Eubacterium sp. | reverse complement strand
ATCGAAGTCACTTTGAGATCAAAGGGAAAGAAGTCAATACTTGAGATATACAATAAAGCAGATAATATAAAACAGGGAGACAACGATATCCTGTTTGAACGTTTTTATCGTACGGATGCATCGCGCAACTCTGAGACCGGTGGTTCAGGTATCGGTTTATCGGTCGCGCGTTCAATAGTTGAGTCGTATGGCGGAAAGATCCACGCCTATTCGGATGACGGTAACAGCCTCAGAATAACGGTGATCATATAAATAGTTCTTCGGGAGACTCATAATTGGATATCAGTGCTCGGAAGAATTATGTAACTGATGGTATTTTGAAAGGAATAAAGCATGCTTGATTTTTATGTTTTTGACAACGTACATGAGATGGTTTACCGTGCGCTTGATCTGCTCACATGGGAAAGTATCACGAGCCTCGGGGTGCTTGTTTTATCTATGATACTTTCCATTATTTATGTAGGAAAATGGCAGAGGAATTTCGATGTTAATTTTTCGATAATATATATCATTATCCCGATATCATGTATGGGTACTTTTGCTTACTCTTTTTCAGGGAGTATGAGTGAAGCCATGCTTTCACAAAAAATAATCTATCTCGGTGGTTGTTTTTTGATATACTTTATAACCATGGCAATCTTTAATCTTTGTAATATAAATGTTCCCAAGGTCCTTCGGGTTATCATGCTGACTATCAATTCGCTGATCTATCTGAGTGTTGTTACTACTGAGATCACCAAGTTGTTTTACAGATCGGTGGGCTTTGAGATGGCCGACGGATCAGCTGTTTTGAGCCGAGAATACGGACCGATGCATACCGTATTTATGATCATTGTTATTGTTTATTTTGCGATGGCATTTTTAGTGACATTTATATCACTTATATTCAGAAAAAATCTACCCAAAAGCAGAGCAGTCTTATTGCTTATAATGTTGACTATAAGTGTCAGTGCGTTTTTTGCCGGAAGATTTATCCCGATCAATCTTGACTTTACAACAATGTCGTATGTTTTCGCCCAGATCATCTTCCTGATCATCATCAGAAGAGTGTCACTTTACAGCATCAAGGACGGTGTGGCGGATACTATATTGACGCTGGATACCGACGGATATATTTCTTTTGATAAAAGATTCAGATATCTGGGATGTATAGGGATAGCGGGACAGGTATATCCTGAATTAAAGGATATAAAAACAGACAAAAAGATCACCAAGGTTTCCGACTTCCCGGATGAGCTGAGAAGCTTATTGGATGAGTTCGCATATACCGGTAAGGCGACGCCGAAAACCGTGACCAGAAAGATCGCACAGGAAGCCTCTCAGAACAGTAACTCCGGGTTTAAACCGAACAAAAGGATATATCAGCTGACTATAAATACCTTGTTCAACGGCAAAAAGGAAGCCGGATATCAGGTGCATATCGCCGATGACACTTATGATATGATACAGATAAATATGCTCGACAGCTACAATGATTATCTGCATAAAAAGGTTGAGGCAAAAACAGCGAATATCCAGAAAATGCACGACAATCTGATCCTGTCTATGGCGATGATGGTCGAGTCGAGAGATAACTCCACCGGAGGACATATCCGCCGTACCAGTGACTGTGTCAGTATGATTTTGGACGAGATGAAAAAAGATCCCGGATGTGAACTGGTGAAGGGAGAGAACGGAGAAAGATTCTGCAGAAATATGATCAAGGCTGCACCGATGCACGATCTCGGTAAAATAGCAGTGCGCGACTCCATCCTGCAAAAGCCGGGTAAGTTTGAAGACTGGGAGTTTGAGGAGATGAAAAAACACGCCGAGGAGGGTGCAAGGATTGTACACGAGATATTGAAAAACACTGATGACAATAAGTTTCATTTACTGGCTGAGAATGTGGCCCATTATCACCATGAAAGATGGGATGGTTCGGGTTATCCCAAGGGGCTTGTAGGTGAGGCTATCCCCATCGAGGCTCGCATCATGGCGATTGCGGATGTGTATGACGCCCTGGTGTCCAAACGTGTTTACAAGGAGAGGATGTCATTTGAGAAAGCTGACAGCATAATCATGGATGGCATGGGCAAGCATTTTGATCCTTCTCTGGAGAAATACTATGTCGCGGCAAGACCTCACTTTGAGGCCTATTATGAGAGAGAGGATCAGGCTGAGACGGAGCAAAAAAGTGAGACTCAGCCGACTCCGGAGGTGTCCCCTGTCTGATGATTGACGATCGTTATCGTTATTCATATCACATGTATGTATATATATGTTTTTTTTCCTTGAATTCTTATCTGATGTGTGCTATAATTCTACATAGTTGTGTGGAAGGCACGCAAAGATCGGATTTAAGGATGCACAGATGAGTGAATCCTAAATGGAAAACGCCGGTTTTGACGTTTTCTATATGCGTAAAAGGCATAAATTAAACGAAAGGCGGAATTGGTAATGCAGGAAAAAAAGGCAAAAAAAAGATTTTTGGGTAGTATCAAGTT
>JAFSTZ010000103.1 GCA_017445525.1 Eubacterium sp. | reverse complement strand
TTCATAGTTTTTCGCATACTCAATGATAGCAGGGATGACTGTATATGTCTGCTCATTCATAGTCTCCTTGTGGTTGTCAAGCAGAGTCTGGTAGTCAGACTCGGAGAAATCACCGTTCATTCTCTGAAGCTTTATATCCGTAATGGCAAGATCCGCATCATCGGTCGTGGAATATCCTATCCATGAGTGGCTGCCCATGCCTTCGTTGAAGTCTTTATCAAGAACGGTATAGTCCTCACCAAGCTCTTTCCCGGCTTCCTCTTTGGTCTCCGCATGGCTGACCCTGATGTCGGATACATATCTGCCCTGAGTCTCAGCAGCCTTTGATATCTTTACATCGGGGCTCACCCCATGTATACGGACACCCCCGCACTCCGCGGAGATCGCAACTGCCGCCGTAAGCACCAGTGCCGTTATTCTTTTAAATTTTTTTCTCATAGTCAAGCCCTCCATATAAATAGATCACGATTATGGATGTATCTTACCACAGTGAGTGTTACAAAAGGGTTACACGCGTGTTACATGCGGTTCGTTCGCTATATATTTCCTTGTATTCCTTTGAATCTCTTGGAATGAATTGCTCTATCTCGAAGAAAACCCCGGCGCGGATGTCTGCGCCGGGGTCGTTATGTACTATCAAAACGAGGGTCAATATGTGATATCAAAGCGAGGATCAGTTATTTTTCTTCTTCCTCCTGAAATATATGCCCGTGCCTACTGCCAAGGCAACTACTACCAGTGATACCGGTATGAGCCACATGAGGCCGGGCCATCCGAATACCGAAGCGGTGCTTTCAGCTGCCTCATCACCGGAGGCTGCGTCACCATCGGCTGCTGCAGGAGTCTCTGTCTCAGCGGTGTCTTCTTCATCAGTGGCGACTGTCGTTTCTTCTTCCGTTTGACCGGATTCAGTAGTGGCGCCGTCCCTGCGGAAGCTTAAGTATCCTTTTTCTTCGGTAACATCGTATGCATCTGAGTCACCGAACCGTCTCACGGTGAGCAGATCGAGATCAGCAGGAGCAGCTTCACCGATCACTCCGAAATCCTCTGCGAGTATCGGATCTCCCATGGTAGTATCGGTAGTAGTATAGATATTCAGCCATCCGTCGTCGCCCTTCCAGTTACGAAGATCTGCTTTTTTATCCGACGACGTAGTTACTGCGATGTAGTTTACATAGGTGATCTCATCAGTTCCTGTCGGATATGTGCGGTCGACCATGCGAAGCGGCATATCTATATCGGAGTATGTGATCTTCGTTCCACCGCCGTGCACCATGTCATATATCTCATATATCACCATCCCAATCGCTACAGCACCTGCCACAACGGCTACTATCCTGGCAGCGTGCTTCCCCCAGAAGCCGGCTTCTACATTTATTCTCTTTTCCAAAGCGGTCGCTTTAGCATTGAATTTGTCTATTCTCTTATCAATCAGGATTTCATTTTTTGCCAGCCGGATTTTCAAAGGATCCTGAAAATGCTCAAGAGCACCTCCTTTTCCGTACAGTTGTAAATAAGTTTTCCTGGGCAGACTATTGATATGCTCTGCATATGGAGTTCTTCTTGTAAGATTCTGGTATTTTGTACTTCCCTTCGGCAGATATTTATTTTCTTCAAGATAACGCAGCTCATTTTTATAACAGTTGATTGCGCTTTTATACGCCTTTTTTTGCAACTTGGTTCTATATTTAGTATAGTCAGCTTCAAGCTTATCCCATGCTTTGTCAAATTTTGCCATATCTCTGGGATTGCTTCTATTATAATATCCGTGACCGGTGTATATACATTCACCCCAGGCGTTTTTTACATAGTGATACGAGCCTTTCCATATAGCAAACATCATCGTAACCAAGGCTGCGGCAATACCTAAGTTGTAGTAGCCATTCTGATACAAATATGGTATATCCTCCGTCGTCTGTATACGCTGCATCGCAGGTCCGGTGATCGCAGTATCGCTCTCAAATATACCGCGGTCTACTCCCTCATATACCGAATGGGCTGTGTCAGCCATCTGTTCAAAGGAAGCCTTTTCTTCCGGATCCGGTTCCTGTGCCTCACCCTCAGTAAGTACCGATGTGAACAGACCATACACTCCGACGTCCTCCATGAGGCTACACTGTCCCCTTGATATCTGATATGCCATCGGGTAGAGATCTTCTTTTTTCAGATCATCTCTCATGAAGAAATCATACATACTTATATCAGAGTCTTTTCCATATCCCATTGCTTTCATATACATAAGCAGAGCCACACTTGTCATATCTACCGCCATATCTGATGCCTCTACGGCATCATTAATGGAATAGGCTACCGCATCAAGTGCCTCTTCATCTGTCATGGTATCGTCAATATCAGCTGCATCCTCAGTACCCAGCTTCTCATCTATGACCTCGTCCATGGAGTCGCCCACGGTATCCTCATCACTGTTTTCTACCGCCTGCCAGAGCTCGCTCTCTTCACTCTCTCTCAGGGATTCCTGAACCGTTGAGAGATTTTCAAGGATCAGTGAGGCTTTGTCATCGAGATCCTCTTTTATCTTGTTTTTCAACTTGCCGCTCGAATACTTCGGGTATGCCTGCTTATAAACCTTTGTAAGTCCGTCAGGTCCCATGTTGCTCAAACGAATCATCCATGAGCTTTGCTTTGTCTTGTTTCCCTGAGCCTGTATGAGGATACTCTCGATCGTCTGGATCAAAGCATCATTTCCCTGCATGAACACCTTAGTAAGATCTTCCATAACTTCTGTGTCGTCGGGATTTATCTCGAGTGTCCTGCCTGCATCAAGCAGATAATCACCCATGCCTTTGTCCGAATCATCCTCATAAAAGCCGTTTAACATGTAATACATGGTCACGGCACCATTGCAATTGGCATCATAGTTTCTTGCGTACTCCTTCACCGCAGGCACGATCACATCCATCTGATCCT
>JAFSTZ010000102.1 GCA_017445525.1 Eubacterium sp. | reverse complement strand
AGATATTTTTGCTTGAGAGCACTCTTTACCGAACCCGCCAGATCGGTCGGACTCGTCTCGGAAAAGACCTGGTTTTTCAGCAAAAGCTCCGTTATAGTAAAAGCTGACTTCGGAAGTGTCTTCCCGGTAGCGACAGACTCCAGGACACTCCTGACAAATCCCGCCACATCAACACCATCGTGAGTAAAGAACTTAGGGTCCAGCGCAGCTACAAAGGCGTTCTGCAGGTTCTTCGGGATCTGATCGATCATGGTATATTCTGAAGAAAGATCTGATATCCCCAGCGTATAAAAAGTCCCTGATTTATCATCTATCAGCTGTGTTCTGAGACCTGTACTGTTCAAATCCACCGTTTTTATATCAGGAACTTCCTCAAAAATATCACCAATCGCTTTATAACCGAAATATATTCCGACTCCGGCAGCCACCACCATCAAGAAGAATCCGAAACGCAGCAAAAAAACCTGGAAAGCCCTGACCCTGCGCAATCCGGGTGAGATCAACTTTTTATAACGTTCTCTCACATGCTTTTCACTAAAGTTCATATGATATCCCTTTTTTGCTGACGAGTAAACCGATTTCTCTGAATATTCAACGCAGGGAGCGGCGTTCGAAGCATATTCCCGGCAGGCTTCATCCGCCTGTCCGGAATATGCTGTCGAACATCAGCGCTCCCGGAAACTATTTGGAGAAGGTCTCCAGCGTCAGCCCTTCATTTCTGTCAAGCGCGGTCTGTATCGACCAAGGATGGATAAACAACAGGAGCGGATTGCCCTTCAGATCCTGAACCTTCTTGGTATCCGATGTCAGTGACAGGCTGCTGATATCAGTATCCTGCGAGGTGATCCAACGGATGTGCTCGTAAGGCAGCTGCTCCATCCTGATCTCGACGTTATACTCATTTTTTAAGCGATATGTCAGCACCTCAAACTGCAGCACACCCACGACTCCGACCAGGATCTCTTCCATACCGCCGGTCATCTCCTGGAAGATCTGTATTGCGCCCTCCTCGGCGATCTGGTAGATCCCTTTGGTAAACTGCTTGCGTTTCATGGTATCTATCTGCCTGACTCTGGCAAAATGCTCCGGCGCAAACGTCGGGATCCCCTCAAATCTCACCGGAGACTTCCCTGTATACAGCGTATCTCCGATCCTGAAGTTCCCCGGATCAAACACTCCGATGATATCTCCGGCGTACGCCTCATCTATGATATGCCTGTTCTCGGCCATCATCTGCTGCGGCGCTGTAAGCCTGAGTTTCTTGCCCTCACGCTCGTGCACAACCTCCATCCCGGCGTCGAAACGTCCCGAGCAAATACGCATAAATGCGATGCGGTCGCGATGAGCCTTGTTCATATTTGCCTGTATCTTGAATACAAATGCAGAAAAATCCTCCGTAAACGGATCTATCTTGACCAGCTCCGGCTCCGCGCCTGCCGGTTTTTCATCATTTGCTCCGACCACCGATCCGTCACTGTATACAATCTTGTTCTCACCGGACGGCGCCAGCTCGAGTTTCAGCGACTCCCTGGGAAGCGGCGAAGTAGTCATCTTCAGAAAGTGCTGCAAAAATACTTCCACACCGAAGTTCGTCAGAGCCGATCCGAAAAACACGGGGCTCAGCTTTCCCTGACTCACGAGCTCCTGGTCGAACTCATCACTCGCACCGTCTAAAAGCTCTATCTCATCCGCGAGAGTCTGATGCTCCGACTCTCCTATCATCTCGTCCACCTTGGGATCATCGATGGAGATCTCATGGGTTTCAACCTTTTGCCCGTTGTCTCCAGAGATATATCTCAGGATCTTCTTTGAATCCCTGTCATATACACCCTTGAAGCCCTTGCCCGAGCCTATGGGCCAGTTTATGGGGCAGGTGTGGATACCCAGTACTTCCTCTATCTGATCGACGAGTTCGAAAGGATCCTTGGCCTCGCGATCCATCTTATTTATAAATGTAAAGATCGGTATACCTCTCATCACACAGACCTTGAACAGCTTGATAGTCTGCGCCTCCACACCCTTGGATCCATCGATGACCATCACTGCGGAGTCAGCCGCCATCAGTGTACGGTAGGTGTCCTCCGAGAAATCCTGGTGTCCCGGCGTGTCCAAAATATTTATACAATAATCATCGTAGTTGAACTGCAAAACAGACGATGTTACGGAGATTCCACGCTCCTTCTCTATCTCCATCCAGTCGGAAACCGCATGCTTGGCAGCTTTTCTGCCCTTGACCGATCCTGCCAGATTGATCGCTCCGCCGTAGAGCAGGAACTTCTCGGTCAGAGTCGTTTTACCTGCATCCGGGTGTGATATGATCGCAAAAGTACGCCTTTTTTCTATCTCTTTACCTATGTTACTCATGTATTTGCTCCTTGTAAACTGTTGACACACAGAGGTAAAAGTATTATACTCTAATTTATATGGGGTGTCAATTGTTTTAGAAAACAAACGCTTATATATAGCTATTATTCACGGCTTCGCATGATCTCTCCCTACATCAAAGATACGAGCATGATTTTTAAATCCAACAGAAAGAGTGTAGCATGATCAAATTAATCAGAAAAATAAAACAACGAGGGATAAGACTCCACAGGCTGAATATCTGTCTGACGATATTGGCTGTGGCTACATCTATTGCCATGTTTATCGCCATGGGATTTACTTCATCGATAAATGAAGAAACCTATGAGATGACCCAGCAACTAGGCCAATGGAGAACAGATGCGTACGATCTGCAGCTGGCCTCCGACTACCTGACTGACAGGATCAGATGCTTCGTGACCACCGGAGAGAAAGCCTACCTGGACGATTACTTTGAAGAGGTACATGTAACCAGACGACGCGACAGAGCTATAAACGAGCTCGAGAAAAATCATCCCGACACTTCCGCCATCCTCAGTCTGCAGGAGGCTATGGATGAGTCAATAGCACTGATGGAACACGAGTATTATGCTGCCAGACTGACAATTGACGCCTTTGACCTCAAGCTGTCTGAGTTCCCGGCTGAGATCCAAAAAGTTGAACTTTCAGACATTGACAACAATCTTATGCCATCCGAGAAGAGAGAACTCGCCATCTACAAAGTATTCGGCAGGGACTACCATATAAATAAAGACTCCATCTCAAGACATATGAACAACTGCCTGAGAGATCTTTCCGTAGAAATAGGACAGAAACAGGAGGATATATCAGAAAAACTGAAGACTCAGGTATTTATTGAACACATGCTCACGGTATTTATCATACTTTTGCTGCTTGGCATAGTATCATTAACTCTAAAACTTGCCGTGTTGCCTCTGCGAAAAGCCGTCGAACTCATCAGAAACGAAAAAGACCTGCCGATGAACGGTGCCTTTGAAGTCAGGTTCCTCGCAAAGACCTATAACCTGATGCACCATACCAACATGAAGAGCCGCGAGAAGCTCACATACGAAGCTACGCACGACGGACTCACCGGACTCTACAACAGACGCGGATACGACTTTCTGCTCGAGAATGTGGATCTCGAGACATGCGCCCTGATACTGATCGACCTCGACCGCTTCAAGCAGATAAATGACAGCTTCGGCCACGACACGGGCGACAGAATCCTAAAAGCAGTCGCCACAGAGGTTTTCGGAAGCTTCCGTGCACAGGATTATATCTGCCGTATAGGAGGCGACGAGCTGGCAGTCATCATGGTACACTCCGATCCCACTTTGGAAACACTGATCAGGAAAAAGGTTGAGATCATAAACAAAGACCTGAACGACATAGATGACAATCTCCCGCCCATCTCCGTCAGCGTCGGCGTGGCATTCGGTGAGAAAAACATCACCGTCGACACCCTGTTCAAGCACGCTGACGACGCCCTGTATATCGTCAAGGAGCATGGCCGCAGTGGAGTAAGGTTCTACCACGAGAACGAAAAGCATGGACATGACAGAAGGTCGACAGATCGGATCAATCTGTGATACGATGCTTGCATAAACACCTGCAACACGCACTGATTCATCGCAACGTTTAACTTTTTTAAAAAAGTGCTTGCATTTTGATCTGCTATCGTGTATAATATCATTCGTGGCTGATTTTCGAGGCCTCCGAAAACATCTTTTTTCGGTAGCTCATGAAAGTCACATATATCGAATTGGGCTATCGCCAAATGGTAAGGCACCGGACTCTGACTCCGGCATTTCCAGGTTCGAGTCCTGGTAGCCCAGGAAGGTTGAAGAACAACCTCGAAAAGCCCTGAAATCAAGCGGTTTCAGGGCTTTTTACTTGCAAAAAACGATGTCGTCAAAAGTGATAAAATCCTATGAAATTTGATAAATTTCTATGGCAAATGTGAGTAAAATGTGAGTAAAGTGAGTAAAATGTGAGTAAAAACCGAGTCAAAAATGACTTCGAACCTCAGCAAAATGACTCCGGCATTTCACGAATTCTTGACTCCGGCACTTCACATGGATATACAGGTTAAGAACGAACTATTTGAGTAGGTTTTACATCAAACCCCGATCCTATCTTTAGCCGTCCGGAAAGACGGAATGAAACTGAAAATCTTCAATATTATATAGGCGCCTCATCTGTATGTATGATATCGGAAACGACGGAAGGAGTCCGGGCAGGACTCCTTCTTTTCATCTCTCCAAACAACATGAATATCATCGGATCGCCAAAACTAAATTTAGCGAGATAGTGATTAGTCCACTAAATCTATTTTTAACCGGGCGATTTTTCGGGAGTTAAACCAGCTGTATGCGATATCATCCATTTCATAGCAGTGTAATCTCCAGCTTTTTTAGGATATCTCATTTCTGCCGCAGCCTCCATCTCTCTCATTTCTTTGTAATCCAGCCTGGAAAAAATGCCGTTGGGATCCATATAATTATTAAGTTTCGTTGTTTCACCAAATAGTAAATAATCTGCTGAAACGGAGAGTTCCTCGCTTATTATTCTCAATTTGATATGATCAAGGGCAACCTCCCCTCCTTCAATCCTGTATATAGTCCGGTCAGTTACACCAAGCGAATATGCCAAAGATCTTATAGACACTCCTTTTTCATTTCGTGTTTCTTTGATTCTGCCTCCGATCTCACGCAGAAGGTCAGGGGTAAGCTGTGTAATTGTATTTGGATATTTGCTCATCCGAAACCTCCTTTCTCACAGAACTCTTGCCATACGCCAGATTTCAGTTCTGCGATCCATGCGCTTCAGGAGGCATCCTTCGCGAGCAACTCATTTTTTCATCATCAGTATCCCGATAACCTTTCTGCTGTTCTTTAATTTACAACAATGCTTTTCTATAAGCGGATAATCATCATTCAAGCATCTTGTGTCGATTTCTCCCAGGCAGCAGTGATCCTTATTGTATGGGCACTCAGCCTTACCGCATTTACAAATGATCCTTTCATATTTTTCCATAGGCATATTCCCTCATAATCCACGCCATTATCCGAGAATTCTATTTTTCTCCCTTTATTATTTCTGCGATTCCTTGATAATTCTATATTTGGCGCGATAGCCGTCACGTCCACCCCTTACAAATTCGATTTCTCCTGAAGGCTTACTCTTTACTAAATTGAAGAATGCTCTGCCTAGAGATCCTGCCAGACCTCTCGGAAGATGTTTCCATTCTTCCAAGGTATAAAGATCCGGCACCTCGAAAATTGGAGCGACCACACCAGCCTCATCTTCCTTATCATACCTTTTTTTAGGATGGTTTTTTCTAAAATCCTCATTGATAGCTCTTTTATATGCCTCAGTAGCCGTATATATATCAGGTTTTATTTCAGATGATTTCTCTTTCTCTGCACCGTCATCCATTACAAACTCCATTCTATGTCTAAAAACATGGATAAATGGATAAACCTGACGATCCACAGCGGGATTGGATAGAAGATATAGCTCAAGCCTTTCTTTCTCTTTTCCCTCTAGAATCATTTTTTTTGTCCAATGGTATACCAATTGCCTTCCGCGCTCGAGTTTATACATATTCAAAGCAAAACATCCTTTTTTCTCAGCCCTTGTGAATTCTACGGAATCGTACTCATTTAAAAATCCATATAAACCATCCGGATCAAATGGTGAATCCCCCATATATATTTTATCTCACTGTTAGCCACCAAATGAGACAACTCCGGTATAAGCCAACTATGCCCCTTTTTAACAGCAGAATGAACCTTACCACGTCTTATCCATTGCCTGATTGTCCCTGCTGAAAAGCCATATTTTTCCCCATACTGCTCCGGCGTTAACAGATCTGATCCCACTTCTTTCAGAGTAATCATTTTTAATGGTCTCACGATAAAATCAAACCTTTTTGCATTGAAATTGTATGAATATCCGAGTCTGCACTGACACAATGCAATTCCATCTTCTCCAACTTGAATTTCGTAACCCCACTTCCCAAATAGCGTAGGAAGTTCATGCTCTATAACCCATTTTTTAAACTTCTCCATAGTATTCATCAGAGTTTCAAGATACTCGTCGGAGAAAAGTGCGAGATTCCACCTCTTTTTACGTATGTCATCTTCTATCCAGTTTATTGCCTCAAGTACATCATCACGGTCACGAAGCGCACAAGACTCTATAGACTGATCCTCTTTGTCCTCTTCTTCCTTAGATAGTTTTTCCATGAAGCACCTCCCTTCAGCATTTCAATAACTGTATTCTACTACTACAAAATTGAAAAGT
>JAFSTZ010000101.1 GCA_017445525.1 Eubacterium sp. | reverse complement strand
TACCTGAGATCTCATCATAAGTGAGGAACATGGGTTTATCCGGAGAAAAGTCGGTATATATCTTGCATAATTCTGACTTTTTATCTGCATCATATAACTGCGGTATCAGTTCATCGAAGGGGACGCAGGATACGACGTTTGCACCGGGGGCAAACAGATCAACTCTCTTTTTGCCGTAATTGGAAAATCCGGCGCAGTTTCCGGTATAGGTGGAAGCACCAACTAAGAGCACATATTTTCTGTCTAAGCTGTGAGGCGGAGAGAAATGAGCTTTGTCTATGTCAGTGCTTTCATTCCCTGCAGAGAATACCACAAGAGCGCCTTTTTTGCCGATCTTTTTTATGGCAGCATTCTCCAATTTTTTAATTTCCTCTATCTCGGGGTTTTTCTCGTACGTGGGTTCAAGACCGTAGGAGCAGTTGACTGCTTTTACATTGGCCCCCAGCTTTTGAGCTTTGTATATGTATTCAAAGGCCTTTAATTCTGCAGCTATACTGCCTGATGCTTCGTTTTGATTGTCAAAAAGCCGGAGGGACATGATCTTTGCGTTTTTTGAGACACCGGAGATACCGACGCCGTTGCCGGTCTCTGCCGCTATCAGACCGGCGACAAAGGTTCCGTGATCTTCATCCGGGTCATCTGTGTTTGGCATGGGATCATTATCGTCATTTACAACGTCGTAGCCATAGAGACCTTCAAGCTTTTTTTTGTTATATGGGTTTTTCCACATCTTGTTTTTGAGGTCTTCGTGAGTATAGTCCACACCATAGTCTATAACAGCGACTATCGGTGCGTCCTTATCTTTGACGGTCTGTTCTTCCGGAGTGTAGTTTATGGTCGTATCCTTAGAAACATAGGAATCCTCCGTAAAGAAGTTTGTTCCTCCGAAAGCCCACTGCTCATCGTTGAGTGGGTCACCTGTGACGCTACAGGGCTTAAGTTTGTAGTTTTTTGAGATCGACATGACATTTTTATATCCGGAAAGAGCTTTGGTGAGCCTTTCAGTGTCGTATATGTTTGATCTTATATGGACTATCTTAAGCTTTTTGTGTTTGAGATCTTTTTTTGATGTGCTGTCGACGTCAAGTGTGTCGGCTGATCCAAAATCTATCACGTCCTTTATCTGTATGCGTGGATCGTTTGAGAGGGTGCCCTTTTTCAGCAATGAACTTTTTTCACCTTTTTTCAGGGTGAGGGCAACTAAAACTTCTCCCTTTATACTGTTGCTTTTTGAGATGACTCCGGTGGGTTTTTGGTCCGGTGTCGCGGAAGTAGAATCCTTATAATCGATCGCGTGTGCGGGAGTTGTAGAAATACCGACGCATGTGGCGATGAGAGCAGTCGCAAGTATGGATGAAAGAAATCTTCGCATGGTGATCCTCCGGTGTTAACAGTTATTATTCAAGTCGGTAACTGTATAGTTAATAAAACATGTCGCCTTGCTCCGTTTTCAGCGGAGAATAGCAACTTTTTTTATATTTCACTTGATAAACTCCTTAATAAATGGTATTATATACCATAAGAAGAAAAAAATCAAGAATACTTGATAGCTTATTGATTTTTTTTATAAGTGGAGGAGCCTATGTTATTTGTAAAAGTCGATGATCTGAAACCGGGTATGCGACTGGGGAAGCCCATCTATAACAAAAACGGAGTTCTGCTGTATGACAGGGATACCAAGCTGACTATGCAGGCCATCTTCGGTATCAAGAATTTCAACCTGATGGGACTGTATATCCTGGAGCCTGCGGAGCCTGTTCCGCCGATGACTGAGGACGATATCAATTTCGAGAGATTCCAGACCATGTCGGTGTTCTCCATACGTGAGGATCTCGATCTGATCGCCATGGGAAAGAAGGACAAGGGACTTGACTGGTTGTGTTCTCTGGTTATCAAGAATTACTCCGTACTTGATCACAAGATCAACTTTGTTCAGAGTTTGAGGAGCAGCGAGGACTTTATTTACAAGCATGTCCTGAATGTGGCTATCCTTTCGGCTCTTATCGCCGGGCAGCTCGGTGTAAAGGGAGGACGACTCAACTCCATCATCAAGGCGTCTGTTCTCCACGATATCGGAGTGACGAGGTTGAAGGAAGCTCCGGACGGCGCTGAGGTGGATCCCGAGATCCGCAAGGTGATCAAGTCAAACACTGATGATATATTAAGAACCTATGGCAATCTGGATGAAGAGGTCATGAAGCTGATCTCGCAGATGCACGAGCTTTATATCAGAGAGGGAACCGGTGATGCCGTGCCCGATGCTCTGAAGCAGAATATAAATGCAAACATTCTCTTTGTTGCAGATACCTATGACAGGTTTACGGCCATGAAATCTGAGACGGAGCCTACATCTGAGGTTGTTGCGGTCAGGCATCTGCTTGACAACGAGGATGTGTTTGATCCGATGATAGTGAATGCTCTGATCAAGGCTATAAATATCCTGTATCCGGGCGTGTGCGTAGAGCTGAAGGTTACCAAGGAAGATATCATGGGCAATGTCTCCGAGAGGACGGAGAAGGGACTTGTCATCAAGGGCAACGACCAGGCTATCTTCGAACCGATGGTCATCGAGTTCCGTACCAATACGCTGTATGATCTGTCGATACCTTCTGTTGCCGCAGAGGTACAGATCTCGGATATCATGAAGACTATGGACAACCGTATCCAGCTCGATCACGATCTGCTGGATCAGTTCGCTCCGCTGGGACCTGCCTGACGGCAGCCTGTGAGGCGATGCAATAATAATTGATATAAATCAGCCATCCTGTGGTTATGCAGGGTGGCTGTTGCTTTTTATACAGTGCAGTTAGTAATGGTTTATCGGAGTAACGCATAAGTCGGTCGGGCTTGCAAACCTACCCAGTGAACATTACCGAACAAGGTTAGATGAGTTGGCTGCAACGATCCTGAACGGCTCGTTGCTAACGCGCAGTTAATAAAACTGCCTGTTCTGCCGATAAAATAGTTACAAGATGATTATGGAGGGATTCTGATATGCGGATAGATCTGAATCAGGGAATAGGAGTGCAGCAGGAGCAGCAGAGGATGGTACGTCAGGCAGCAGATGCAGGGGTGAATACTGCAGCGTCTGTGGGACCGGCTGCGATGATGGGAGCCGGTTTCGGTCAGCCCGACAACATTATTACATCGCAGACTTACGGCCAGACGGGCGAGAACGGTCTTGCTGTAAAGGAGATCCGCTCGGATCTCGATGTGATGGATCCGGAAAACTTCATATCACAGTGCATGACGGGTGAGGATGCGCATGACCTGGATGAGGAGAAGACGCCTTTGGAGGAGTATACCGAGGCGTCTTTGGAGCGTGCTCTGGTGCGTGTAAAGGAGCAGCGTGCAGCAAAGCAGGAGACTCTTGATGTTGAGGCTGAGAAGATCCGCGAGACGGAAAAGGATATACGTGAGAAATCGGAGGAGATAGCAGCTGATGCCAGATTGATGGAAGAGACGGCCAAAGCGCTGGCGAACTCTGAGTTAAATACAGATGAGGGAACACTTAAGGGAATCGTAAATGCAGTGAACATGGCGTCCGGAGTGGGTGACTTCGGTGATCAGGCAATGCGGTTCATGGTGATGAATGAGTCAAAGGTCACACCGAAGAGCATACAGGATTCGCTGTATGGTTCGGGGACTGCGATGATGGGTGGTCGCTTGCAGGGTGAAGGGAATTCTACGGAAGCAGGTTCAGGCAGTTCACCGTCCGGAAAAGGTGTTGTCGGAGTTTCTGCCGATAAAGTAGGTGTGCCGGATCAGGATGCGGATGACGGCTTTGATGATGTACGCCCACAGATCGAGGACAGACTATCACATGATGGTGTGGATGTGAGCAGAAGAAATATCGATGCAGCCAGATGGCTGTATCAGAGGCAGCTTCCGGTTACATCCGAGAACATAGATCAGATAGATACGGTAAATGCTCTGAAGGAAATGGATGATGAAACTCTGTTAAAGCGTATCATCAGCGAGATGGAGGATGGAGTTTTGGCAGAGGATGCAGATCTGTCAAACCTGAGCAAAGAGGAAGTTGCAAGACTTGTTGAGAAATTGACAGATACAAGTGATGAGGCTCTCCGTCAGGCTTACGGAAGTGCAGACGGTTCGCAGAGGTCACACGGACAGAGAGTGCCGGCGGGAAGCGAGGAGTCGCTTGCTACCGCCAGAAGGCAACTCGAGGAGATCAGGCTGACGATGACTGTGTCTGCAGCCAGAGAGATGAGCAAGCTGGGTGTAAGTATAGATATAGACCATCTGCAGGAAATGGTTGATAAGCTTCGCGAGTTTGAGCAGCAGGCGAAGGAAGCACTTTTTGAAGAGGCGGAGCTGACTGCGACAGATATGAACAGGCAGTTGTTTGGCGGAACCATGGATGCCGCAAAGTCTGTCCTCGGTTCGCCGGTAGAGCTGTTGTCATACACTTTCGAGAGAAGACAGACTATAAATCTGCAGACTCTTTCGTCCGAGGGACTGAGACTTGCTGAGGGCTACGGCAGAGCAGCGTCGGGAGTGCCGGGGGCAGAAGCAGGCGGTGCCGGAGTTTCGGGTGCGGGAGCAGTTGATGGCGTAGCTGTGACAGCGGTGCAACGTGATATTTATCGTAGGATGGAAGGAGTTTATGAGGCTGTCGGAACCCAGGTGAGGTCAGATCTGGGTGACTCCATAAGAAAGGCCTTTGCAAACTCATCATCCATGCTTGAGGAGATGGGACTTGCGGTAACTCCTGAGAACGAGCGTGCGGTTCGTATACTTGGATATAACAGGATCGAGATCACTGAAGAGTCCATCAACGAGATGAAGACTTATGACAATCGTATAAATACTCTCATGCATGATATGAGTCCACAGGTGGTGAAGAGGATGATAGAGGAGGGAGTGAATCCTCTGGAACTGTCACTGCCTGAGCTGGAGCGTGAGGTAGAGCGCATCCATGATGAGACCGGTGCGGAGGATGTGACTTTTTCAAGATTTTTGTGGAAGCTTGACAAAGCAAAGGAGATCTCTTCCGAGGAGAGGGAGAGTATGATAGGTATTTACAGGCTTTTGGACAAGATAGAAAAGAGTGACGGTGCGGTGATCGGCCAGTTGGTAAGCGAGGGGCGTGATCTTTCTCTGAGAAATATGCTCGAGGCGACCAGGACAAGGCGTACCGGACATATCGATGCTGAGGTGTCTGATGAGTCCGGAGTTGTGGAGGCAACTGCGAGAGGTACAAGTATAGATGCTCAGATAGGCACTGCTTTTGCAGGAGGAGCTTCGAACGGGCAGTCTGCCGGGGCGGAAAAGGTCATGTCCGAACTTGTAAGAAGCCAGGTTCCGGAACTGAAGAAGCACCTTTCACCTGAGCTTTTTGAAAAGGCTGATAAAGAGTTGTCAGACATGTCGTATGACGAGTTTTCTGAGGCTGTTATGGAGATGCCAAATGCTTATGATGAGTTAACAGACTACTATGACGGACGTGCCGAGGAGCTTCGCTTTGAGCTGCAGGAGCTGGATGACAGCGTCAGAGCATTTTTAGATAACCTTCAGATGCCTGCAACTATCCGCAACCTGATCTCGGCCAATGATTTTGTTAAAAAGGATATGAAAGAGCAGGCTGAGCTGTGGGATGAGGAGGAGTCAGACGAGCTGATCGAGAGCTTTGACGATCCGGATGAGCTTGATGCTGCTTATGAAAAAATAGAAAAATCTCACCTTAATAGACTTGAGGAAGTCAGAGAAAGTGACGATATAAGTTATGACAGTTTTGCATGGACGGCAAGGATGGCCGGACATATATCATTTTTAGGAACCATACGCGACTACCGGATGTATGAGGTTCCGCTGATGACTGAGCAGGGCGTCATGGATATGAATATTACTATCCGTGAAGGCAAAGGCTCAGAGCGAGGCACAGTGGATATCAGCGTTGATTCGGAGACTCTCGGAGCGCTGAGAGCGAGTTTCAAGCTGACTGGGACACATGTGAGCGGATTTATCACGGCGGAGCGTGGTGAGAGTGTGGATGCTTATGCAGAGATGCTGAAGGGTCTTGAAAGTGATATGGAGAAGATCGGTTTTACAATGGATGGTAATGCCTTGATAGCAGGCAATCGGAATTCTCTTCAGATCGGTGAGGCAGGGGATGTGCCGAACCGGGATCTCTATAAGATAGCTAAGTGCTTTCTTATGAGTGTTAGCAAGAAATAGTATAAACGCTGCGTATTCGCAGTGTATCACTCGAGGAGGATTCCACTATGAAAGTAAATAACAATATCTCGGCTCAGAGAGCCAACTTCAATCTGAATGCTGTACAGAATCGTCTTACTCGTTCTACCAACAGACTTTCCAGCGGATATAAGATAGTTAAGGCTGCGGATGATGCTGCGGGCATGGCTATTTCTCACAAGATGCATGCGCAGATCAGAGGGCTTATGCGTGCTTCTGACAATGGTTCGGACGGCATAGCATTTATACAGACGACAGAAGGTGCCTTGAACGAGGTTGAGAATATGCTGCAGAGGTGCAGAGAGCTTTCTGTACAGGCGGCTAACATGGGTACGACGACTATCGAGGATCGTGTGGCCATACAGCAGGAGATTGACCAGCTGCGAACTGAAGTTGATCGTATTTCGAGGGATACAGAGTTCAACACGATGACTGTGCTTGACGGTACCTGTACCAGACAGTCATCATCCAGTAATGTCAATATAAAATTGATTTCGGCTTCCGATGATGTGAAGTTGACTGACTATAAGTTTACTATAAATCGTCAACCAAAACCGGCAAGGTATGCCGGAGGTACTTTTGGAGCCAATCCGACTGATCTTGTATCAGAGGATGAGGCAGGCGAGGTAAATATCAATGGAATTACGATAAATGTTGAGGCGGGGCAGACTTATCAGGATGTTTTTGCCAATATCCGTGATTATTGTGAATATATGAATATAGAAGTGACTCCGAGGACTGCGGCTGCAGAGGGGTCTCCGGAGACGAATCTGAAAAACGGTGCTGTTCTCGAGTTCAAATCCAAGGAGTCCGGAACTGCGCAAAAGATAAGTATAGTTATCGGCAACGGAAATCTTGCAAGTAAACTTGGCATAACAAGTCCTGCTATCGGCCAGGGACAGGACGTGGGTGTGGCTCTTGATACGGGAAATACATCCGGGTTTTCACAAACAGCAACTGTGTTTACTGACGGAGGCAGGATCACAGTGACTGACAGAGCCGGGTTTGAGATGATATTTGATGCAAATGCCCTCAGTGAATACTCCAGTTCAGATTACGGTGATAATACAAAGGTTCCGAAGGAGGCTACTGTAACTATGCTTGATGCCGGTTATGTGGCAGTTCAGATAGGAGCAAATGAAGGGCAGACTATCGATATGAGTGTTCCACCGGTGAATTGTAAATCACTTCATGTGGAATACTGCAATGTTTGTACATACGAGGGAGCACAGGATGCTATCTCGAAGTTTGACAGTGCAGTAACACAGGTGACTGCAGTGAGAGCCAAGCTCGGTGCATATCAGAACCGTCTCGAGTCAGCAGTATCATCAGTAGATGAGACCAGTCAGAACCTGACGGAAGCATGCTCACGTATCGAGGATGTGGATATGAGCGAGGAGATGACAGCATACACGCAGTATCAGGTGCTCGTCCAGGCCGGCGTCTCGATGCTGTCCCAGGCGAATAACCAGCCGCAGAACATCCTTCAGATGCTGCAGGGATGACATTTTTTTCTTAACGAAGACAAGTGAAACGCAGTCTGAGTTTAGAAAAAAAGTCGTTCTGCCGTAGGCAGAACTTCCTTGACAAAATTTTCTTAACGAGAACAAGCGAAGTGCAGTTCGAGTTTAGAAAACAAGTCGTTCTTCCGAAGGAAGAACTTCATTGACATTGGATTTGCCGCCGGTCGAGTGGCAAACCGTTAAGGATTCCAGAAGTAGGAGTACGTTATGAACAAAGAAACTCTCCAGGCGTTTGCCACACGCGTTACCCAGGCAAATCGGTCTGAATTGGTTGTTGTTATCTATGAGGCAGCGCTGGCCTCCATCGCGGAAGGGAAGTCCGCGCTTGAGGCCGGTGATGTCACCGGTGCGAGACATGAGATTGACCGGGCAAAGAGCATGATACAGTAGCTGATGTATGCTCTTGACATGCATTATAATATATCAACCTATCTCAGGCAGTTATAGATATTTGGATACAGGGAGCTGTGCCAGGGCATAGCTTACCGTGATCCCGAGCGCTTCGATCATACCACGCATATCCTCGAGGGACTTTTGCCGTCCTTCAAGGAGGTTGCCAAACAGGACACATCGAAGCCTCTGATGGAGAATACCCAGACCATAGTCGCCGGGCTTACATACGGGCCCGGATCAGACCTAAGGGAGACCATCGGAGTAGGCGTCAGCAGCAATCGTGGATTTATGGCATAGTTTTACACATGTCGGAATTCGCTCTATGACTGAGCTGAGAGGACTTCACGAACGTATTACAGCACATTTTCATACACGAACGGTATCGTTTTGAACACCAATGACAGTTGACATTGGTGTTTTTTTCTGTTATCATTTATATCAGATCAGGAGGAAACAGGATATATGGATAACGAGTTTATCTTTCTCGTTCTCCTTCCGGCATCCCTCTTTGATCTCTCCCGCTACACCATACCGAATGAGGTATGTGTAGCCGGTCTAATCATAAGCCTTATCAGGCATCTTGAGTCGCAGGGTCTGACCGGAGTGTGGCCCTGGCTCACAGGGATGGTCATCCCTTTATTCCTATATTTTATTCTTTGGCGGTTGCGTGTGTTTGGCGCTGCTGACGGAAAACTTTTGGCTGTGTGCGGCAGTTATGTCGGCTTGCAGGGTGTGTTTTTTGTACTCTTTTTTTCTCTGATCGCGGGAGCATTTTTATCGATCATAAAGATGATCGTGCATAAAAATGTTATGGAGAGGATGAGATGTGTGTTCACTTATGCGAGAGCAGTCAGAACTTCCGGAAGACTGCAAAAATACACTTCTGTTGTGAGTCGTGGTGAGGATGCGGTTATCCCGTTTGGGATCGCTATCGCTATTGGCTTGATCATTTATATGGGAATGGAGGGATGAAATGGGAGATAAAACTATCGTTATTTATATCACTGATGAGGAATATGCAACAAGGCTGATAAGAGCTCTGAATAGGCGAAAACCGTCCGGGGTTACTATCGAGAGAGTGACAGAGAGAGAGGATTTTTGGAGAACCAGAGAACGGATCACAGAAGACGGTACGAGGTTTTTGCTGACGGATGATGCCGGCCTGTCAGTGAAGGATCCGGGTGGGGACAGAGCGTTAATCAGGCTTTCGGCAAAGTCTGATC
>JAFSTZ010000100.1 GCA_017445525.1 Eubacterium sp. | reverse complement strand
GTCGGACGGAGTGGCTGCAGCGGTAGCGGGAGTCGGCTCGGCTACGGGTGTACAGAAGCCCGGCAGCATAGATACAACAGGTCACAAGATAGGTTCAGATGGAAAGCCGGAGCCTACCAAGCAGGATAAGAAGGTTGGCAAGGCTGAGTGTGAGACCTGTAAGAACCGTAAGTATGTTGACGGTTCCAATGAGGGAGATGTATCCTTCAAGGCGCCTGCACATATATATCCGAATCAGGCGGCCTCCAGAGTTATGGGTCACGAGATGGAGCACGTGGCAAATGCGAGACAGGAGGATGCCAAGGAGAATAAAGAGCTTGTATCCGTTTCGGTCACACTTCATACCTCGATCTGCCCGGAGTGCGGCAGAGTGTATGTGTCCGGGGGAGATACGCGGACGAGGATGCGTACTACACATGGAGATGACAAGAAGAACAATCCTGCACAGCAGATGATGAACGGTTATAAGGGGATACAGAATCCCTATGAGCGCGAGATGAATAAACAGCTGGCGATGCACGGAGCAGGGCTGAACATGGATATGGGTGCTTAAGATCGTTTAAATAATGATTATCAAAAGTGCGCGTAAGCGCACTTTTTTATGGAGGAGATACGACATGGATATCGTAAAGAAGATAGCAACTGAGTTGTCTATCAAACCGACGCAGGTTTCGGCGGTTATCACACTTATCGATGAGGGTAACACCATACCTTTTATCGCGCGTTATCGTAAGGAGGCACATGGATCTCTGGATGATGAGCAGCTGAGAAAGCTCGATGAGAGGCTGAGGTATCTGCGTGGGCTTGAGGAGAGAAAAGAGACCATACTTGCATCCATAGAGGAGCAGGGAAAGCTGACCGACGAGCTGCGTGCACAGATCGAGGCGGCGGAGACTCTGGTGCTGTTGGAGGATCTGTACAGACCGTATAAGCAGAAACGTCGTACTCGTGCGACTATAGCCAAGGAGAAGGGGCTTGAGCCTCTCGCCGATGCTATTTATAATGATCAAAGCTGTGATCCGTCTGCGCTTGCTGCTGACTATATAGACGAGGAGAAGGAAGTAAATACCGTAGAGGATGCTCTCGCCGGAGCTATGGATATACTGGCTGAGAGGTTTTCCGATGAGGCTGACTACCGTACTGAGATCAGACGCTTGACCTTTGAGCAGGGTCAGGTTTCAGTAACCGAGAAGACGGGTAAGGGATCTGCGGAAGCTTCTGATGATGATAAGAAGTCTGCGGAATCATCTCGGGGCGTGGCAAAGACAGCAGAGAATAAAAAGCTGCAGGAGAGGAAGTCTGTATACGAGACTTATTATGAGTTTACTTCTCCGGTCAGCAAGCTCCAGGGGTACCAGACTCTCGCTATCAATCGTGGAGAGCGTGAGAAGTTTTTAACAGTAAAGATAGAAGCGCCGGAGGAGGACATCCTGCGTTACCTCGGCAAGAAGATAATAACCGATTTTGATAAGTCATTATTGACTCAGATAGAGGGTAAAAATATACCGGAGCTTCAGTCTGATGCAAAGGCTTTGATCATGTTTACCATAGCTGATGCATATCACAGGTTGATCGCACCAGCCATCGAGCGAGAGATCAGAAGTGATCTGACGGAGACTGCGGAGGACGGTGCTATCAAGGTCTTCGGCAAGAACCTGACGCAGCTTCTTATGCAGCCGCCTATCAAGGATCAGGTGGTGCTCGGCTGGGATCCGGCGTTCAGGACCGGGTGCAAGCTGGCGGTGGTCGACGGCACGGGTAAGGTACTTGATACAGTAGTTGTTTATCCGACTGCTCCGCAGAACAAGATCGAGGAAGCCAAAAGGACAGTCAAAGCATTTATAAATAAATACAATATCACTCTGATATCCGTGGGCAACGGAACTGCATCGAGGGAGTCGGAGCTTGTGATCGCGGATATGCTGAAGGAGATTGATAAGCCTGTTCACTATGTCATAGTAAATGAAGCCGGCGCGAGTGTCTACTCTGCCAGCAAGAGGGCGACTGAAGAGTTCCCTGAGTTTGATGTGGGGCAGAGGAGTGCGGTGTCTATCGCAAGGCGTATCCAGGATCCTCTGGCGGAGCTTGTAAAGATAGAGCCGAAGAGCATAGGCGTCGGACAGTATCAGCACGATATGAATCAGAGCAAGCTTGATGAGGCGTTGTCCGCCGTTGTCGAGGACTGTGTAAACCATGTCGGTGTTGATCTGAATACCGCTTCGGCATCGCTTCTTGAGTATGTGTCGGGAGTATCAAAGCCCATCGCGAAAAATATCGTCGCTTATCGTGAGGCAAATGGAAGATTCCACTCGAGGAAAGAGCTGTTGAAGGTTGCGAAGCTCGGTCCAAAGGCGTTTGAGCAGTGTGCGGGATTTCTGCGGATACCGGATGGGGATGAGCCTCTCGATAATACAAGTGTGCACCCCGAGTCATATGCTGCGGCCAAGAAGCTTCTGTCCGATCTGGGATTTGATGAGTCGGAGCTTGGCAGCGGAGTGACTGGTTTATCGTTGATGACAAAGGATAAAAAGAAGCTGGCAGAAAAGCTCGATATCGGTGAGGAAACTCTGACTGATATAGTTACGGAGCTTGAGAAGCCGGGCAGGGATCCGCGTGATGAGATGCCCAAGCCTATCCTCAGGGGTGATGTGCTCGCGATGGAGGATCTGAAGGAGGGCATGGTGCTGAAGGGTACCGTGAGAAATGTTATCGACTTCGGCGCCTTTGTGGATATAGGGGTGCATCAGGACGGATTGGTGCATATATCGCAGTTGACGGATAAGAGGTTTGTGAAGCATCCGCTGGATGTTGTAAGCGTCGGCGACATAGTCGATGTCAAGGTCCTGGGGGTTGATATCCCGAAGAAACGTATTAGCTTAACTATGATCATATAGGGTTTAAGGTGCTCGGAGCGCTGATGTTCGACATATATTTTGATCGTGCGTATGAAGCACTCTCAAAATATATGCGAACGCCGCTCCTCGATCAGCTTTATTATAGAATATGATCATAGTAATCAGTTCGTTATAAGGGATATCAACAACAGATCCTGACAAGACTATGGTCGCCGCAAGGGAATAGAATGTGAGATAAGAGAGGGATAAAAACAGAAGTACTTGAGAGAACTGTGGTCGCCACAAGGGGAGGAAGAGATAATGGAATTTGACGTAAAAATGGATGCGAGGAGCTTGAGTGGATTTGTGCTCTATCATAATTATGTGCGGCCGGGTGGGATCATTGGTGTTTTTCTGAGTGTGGCGGCGATCGTGGCGTTGATCATCCGTTGGGATCACTGGACCGGCGTGCAGAGGTGCCTGCTTATAGTTTTGGCTTTATTATTTCTCGTGTTCCAGCCGTTGATGCTTCTGCAGAAGGCCAATACACAGCTTCATTCCGGTGTGTTTGACAAGCCGATGCACTACAACTTCGGTGAAGAGGAGTTCTCCATCAGTCAGGGAACAAGTGAGGAGAATTTCAAGTATATAGATATCAGAAAAGCGGTCATTCACAAAAGTGTTATTTATATTTATATGACTACTGTTTCGGCGTTTATAATTCCGAAAAATCAGTGCGAGGAGTATTTTGATGAATTGAAAAACAGGTTAAAAAAATGATAGTATTGAAAGAGGAATTATTATTATGGTGTAAAACGATAATAATAGTTTAGAAACGATGGAATCAAACGGTTAAATTCAAACGATATTGAAGGCGGGAATCGGATCGATAATGACACATATAGAACAGATAGAAACAAACACTGAAGCAGAGACTTTTGCTGTGGGGAAAAGACTCGGTGAGAGTGCTTCTGCCGGGGATATTTATCTGCTTGACGGTGATCTGGGTGTGGGGAAAACCGTACTGGCAAAAGGGTTTGCAGCGGGGCTCGGGATCACTGAGCCGGTGACAAGTCCGACATTTACTATCGTGCATGAGTATGAAGGAAGGCTGCCTCTATATCACTTTGATGTGTACAGGATCGGCGATCCGGATGAGATGTATGATATAGGATTTGATGAGTATCTATACGGTGAGGGGGTGTGCCTCATCGAGTGGCCGGAGAGGGTAGAGGAACTGTTGCCCGACACGGCGGTAAAGATAACTATTAATAAAGACTACGAAAAGGGTAACGATTATAGGTGTATAAGGATCGATAATTAATTATGATGATGAAGAATAATATACTGGCTATAGATAGTTCGGGACTGGTAGCGAGCGTTGCTGTCTTATCGGATGATGTTCTGGTGGGTGAGTTTACTATCCATAATAAAAAGACTCACTCGCAGACTCTGCTGCCTATGATCGATCAGCTGCTGACTATGGCAGAGGTTGATAAGCATGAGCTTACTGCTATCGCTGTGGCTGCGGGTCCGGGATCTTTCACGGGACTTAGGATCGGGGCGGCGACTGCAAAGGGACTTGCACAGGCGCTTGACATACCGATAATCCCGGTCTCGACGCTGCAGGGACTTGCTTATAATATGCACGGGGTCTCCGATCTTGTCTGTCCTATCATGGATGCGAGGCGGTCGCAGTGTTATTTTTGTATATATGATGTGATCGGAGAGACACCGGTTCCTCTTTGCGATGAGGGAGCGGAACCCATCGATGATATAGTTGACAGGCTTTTGGCGATGAAAAGACAGGTTGTCTTTCTGGGGGACGGTGTGCCGGTGTATAAAGACAGGATACTGGAACGCTACCATGACTGGCTCGCTACGGCGGCTGATGAAGGTGATGTTCACATAGTGAATACCGCAGGGTGGATCACATTTGCCGATGATGCCAAGAGGTACCAGCTTGCATCCTCGGTGGCTGCACTCGGCCGGGTACTGTATCGTGACGGAGCGGCTATCCCGGCAGCTGACTTTACGCCTGTTTACCTGAGAAAGAGCCAGGCGGAGCGTGAGAGGGAAGAGCGGTAAACTAGGAGGAGCATAGTATGGAAAAAAACAAAGATGTATTTGAGCAGATAGCAGACTCACTGGCAAATCATTTTGAATCCGTATATTATGTAAGTCTGGAATCCGGTGAGTACATTGAATATTGTTGAAAAAAAAATCTTGAGAAGATGCATATTGGTAAAAATGGCGAAGACTATTTTTCTGATATACAGAAGTGTATTCGTCTCTTTGTTCACCCTGATGATGTTGAAAGGATGATTCAGGCACATGATAAAGACACGATGTCAAGGCATCTGATACGTCATGGAAAGTTTTCAATTATACTTCGTTTGATCATAGACGGGCGACTGATGAGGGTACGTTACGTCGTACTTATGGCTTCGGATCAGAAACATGCTATCTGTTGCATGGAGAATATTGAAGAAGAGATAAAGAAGGAAGAAGAGAATATCGAAAAACTGCAATCAGCCAGACGAATGGCCAGGCGGGATGAGCTTACCGGTGTGCGCAATAAAAATGCTTATTGTGAATATGCAGCTTCGATTGAAAAAAATATCCAAAGCGGGCAGAAAGATTATGCTTTCGGAATCGTAGTGTGTGATATAAATGATCTGAAGATTTTGAACGATACGCGTGGACACAGTTTTGGGGATGAGGCTATCCAGCGTGCCAGCCGTATGATCTGTGAGACTTTTTCGCACAGTCCGGTCTTTCGCGTCGGCGGAGATGAGTTTATCATAGTGCTTTCCGATAGAGATTATGAGGAATGTGAGACATTGGTAGGGAAGTTGAAGGGCATATCCATTGCGAACGGGCGTGATAGTTCGGGGCCGGTGGTTGCCTGCGGTATGGCTCTGTACAACAGAGAGCAAGATACTTGTTTAACGGATGTTTTTTCCCGCGCAGACCGTCTGATGTATGAGGATAAAACTAAACTAAAGACCATGAAGATCCGTGATGGGTTTAAAAAAATGGAACGGGAGAACAATCCCATAACCGATGATAGAAAACGGCTTTTGGACCGTATGTTTGGTGCTATGTATACCATCGCGGGTAGCGGGTATGTTTATCTTAATGATATGAGATACGATTTTTCCAGATGGTCACTCCCGCTGGTGGATGACTTTGACATGCCATCGGAGTATATGTATCGGGCAGGTGATATATGGGAGGAGCGTATCCATCCGGAGGATATCGATGCTTATCGCGATGCCATCAATGCCGTATTCGATGAAGAAAATGCACCGAATTTTAAACAGCTTACATATCGGGCACGTCGTGAGGATGGAACGTATGCCGTATGTACGACGAGAGGATTTGTTTTGACTGACCTGGAGGGTGAGCCGGAATACTTCGGCGGGATAATAATCGCTGTGTAAACAAAAACTTGCAAAAGTGACATTTTTGTGTTAAAATAAATCAGATATGGTTGTATATGTTGGAGAGTGAATGTTGTTTTCACGCTCCGGGATGGTGGAAACGATGCTTGATGTATGTTTGCTTGGAACAAGTGGGATGATGCCTCTTCCGAGGCGTGCGCTGACCGCTTTGATGACAAGGTTCAACGGAAGCTCTTTGTTGATCGATTGCGGTGAGGGGACACAGATCACGATCCGTGCAAAGGGCTGGAGCCTGCATGATGTTGATCTGCTCTGTATCACACATGTGCACGGAGATCATATATCAGGACTTCCGGGACTCCTTTTATCCATGGCAAACTCAGAGCGTGAGCTCCCGCTGACTATAGTGGGACCTAAAGGAGTAAAGAAAGTATGTGATGCGCTCAGGATCATCGCGCCGGGACTGCCGTTTGAGATCAATTACAGAGAATTGACGGAAGATTTTGAGGTTATAGAGGGAAAGGGATATACCGTAGAGGCTTTTCGCCTGAAGCATACCGTGACCTGTTACGGATATTCGCAGATCATCAGGCGTGCCGGGAGGTTTGATGCGGACAGGGCGAAAGAGCTGGACATACCGCTTAAGCTGTGGAGCAGGCTTCAGAAGGGTGAGACCATAGAGGAGGAAGGTAGGACATACACTCCGGACATGGTCATGGGTGCCGAGAGAAAGGGGCTGAAGGTCACATATTGTACTGATACGAGGCCTATACCGTCTATAGCGGAGCATGCGGCGGGTGCGGATATATTTATATGTGAGGGCATGTACGGCGAGGAAGGCTCGGAGCAGAAGGCGAAGGATAAAAAGCATATGACCTTCACCGAGGCAGCGACTCTGGCAGCGCAGGCGGAGGTCGGCGAGCTGTGGCTTACACATTTTTCTCCATCATTGATAAGACCGAAGGACTATGTAGATAGGGCGAGAGCGATCTTTCCCGAGACATATGTCGGCAAGGATAGGAAAACTGCAGTTTTAACGTACGAGGAAGATTAGTAAGAAGAAAAGATTGGACAGCGTGAGACCAACAGACGACATCCTCACGCTGATCGCTCAAAGGAAGGAGGCGTCTCATGGCGGCAGTATCGGCTAAGTCCCGCAAGACCGGTAAAAAGACCATAGACTTTGTGGCGAAGAAGCGTCGCTCTATCGTGACGTTTTCCTTTGTTATATGTCTTATTGCGGTTGCGGCTGTCGGCGGATACTATCAGGTCATGAAGCGCCAGCAGATGAAGTCCGAGGTGAAGACGCCTACTACCGAGCTTGAGAAGCTGATCGCAAAGGATCTGGAGATCGGATATCCTGAGACACCTACTGAGGTTATGAAGCTTTGGGGCAGACTGAATCAGTGCCTCTACAATACAAGTGTATCCGATGAGGAGTTTGACCAACTGTTGCTCCAGCTGCGCAAGCTGTACAGTACGGATCTTATCGAGGCGAATCCTGAGGAACAGCATCATGACAAGCTAAAAGCTGAGGTGGAGCAGTTCAGGGATGACAAAAAGAAGATAGTGAGTTATTCGGCAGATACGGGTTCGGCGGTGCAGTACAAGACTATAAATGACCGCGAGTGCTCATATTTGAAGATATCGTATTTTATGAATACCGGCGGAAGGACATATGCGAAGTCCTATCAGGATTTTATACTTGTGAGACAGAATGACAGATGGAAGATCCTCGGTTTCAAGGAAAGCGCGCAGGAGGCTGTCTCCAAGGAAGAGGCGACCGGAACGGAGGACTAGATCCATTATGTATTTATTAGCTATCGAGAGTTCGTGCGATGAGACGGCTGCTGCTGTTGTGGAGGACGGCAGAAGGGTACTATCAAACATCATAGCTTCTCAGATCGAGACGC
Source organism: Eubacterium sp. (assembly GCA_017445525.1). Classification (GTDB taxonomy): domain Bacteria; phylum Bacillota; class Clostridia; order Lachnospirales; family Lachnospiraceae; genus Eubacterium_F. The sequence continues at coordinate 1,552 of JAFSTZ010000100.1, read as the reverse complement.
ACAAGCTGTATGGCGGGGTTGTACCTGAGATCGCGTCCAGAAAGCATATAGAGGTTATAAATCAGGTTATCGATGAGGCTCTCACTGAGTCGGGCAAAAGTCTGGATGATATGGAAGCGATCTGTGTCACCTACGGCCCCGGTCTTGTGGGGGCTTTACTTGTCGGCGTTGGAGCGGCAAAAGCACTTGCCTATGCAGCTGATAAGCCTTTGGTAGGCGTACATCATATAGAGGGACATATATCTGCGAATTATATTGCGCATGAGGAATTGGAGCCACCATTTATATGTCTGGTCGCATCGGGAGGACACTCGAATCTGGTTCTCGTAAGGGACTACGGAGAGTACGAGGTTATCGGGCGTACACATGATGATGCGGCGGGTGAGGCCTTTGATAAGGTTGCGCGCGCTATAGGGCTGGGCTACCCCGGCGGTCCGAAGATCGATGCTCTTGCGAAGGAGGGTGATCCGACTGCGATAGAGTTTCCGAGGGCTTCCATAGAGGGCTCGGTCTATGATTTTTCGTTTAGCGGAGTTAAGTCGGCTGTGCTGAACTATCTGAATGCCGAGAGGATGAAGCAGAAGGTCAGAGCTGATCAGGAGGCACGTACTGCCGACGAGGTTCACCCTGAGAGTGCTATGTCATATAAATATGCCGGCGCAGATGATCTCGCGGGAATCAACCGTGCAGATGTAGCTGCGTCGTTTCAGGCAGCGGTGGTTGATGTACTGGTGAGCCATACGATGCTTGCCGCCGAAAACTTGGGTATAGATAAGATCGCTCTTGCCGGTGGTGTCGCGTGCAACTCGGCACTGAGGTCAGCGATGGAGGAGGCGTGTGCCGAGCGGAAATACCGATTCTTTATGCCTCCGCCGATACTGTGCACCGATAATGCTGCGATGATCGGTGCTGCGGGATATCATGAATATCTGAAGGGAGTCAGGCACGGATGGGATCTGAATGCCGTGCCGGACCTGAAACTTGGATGAGTAGTCACGCATTTTGCACATATGTCCGGTTATTTCGCGATCGCTGTACCAGTTCAAGAGCCGAGGCGGCTATGAGTTTATGGGATGGAGCGCTGATGTCTGATAACTCATTTCTCTCACGCATATGAAGCGTGTTCGAAATGAGTTTCAGACGCCGCTCCGTCTTTTTGATCGTTTAGATGTCTTTGTTTAATATTTTTATGTAAGTTTTAGTTTGAGTTTAAGTAGATTTAAGTTATGTCGTTTATTATATGCCTATCGAAAACAAAACAACACTTCGATCGGGACGCCGATGGGGTGTCAGTTGGATCAGATAATCCTGTATTTATCATGATAAGAGAAGTTATTTATCTAAAAAAGGAAAGGTAGGCGATTGTTATGAAAAAGAAAAGCTTAGCGAGAAAAATGATACCTGCAACGGCACTTAGCCTTGCGCTTGTTCTTGGAACCGTGGGTGCAGTCGGATGTGCGAGCGGATCGTTAACGACCGCTGCTGAGTCAGCTACGGCAGCAAGTGATGATGAGAGCGCAGAGAGCAGTTCATCTGACATACCTGATGCTCC
>JAFSTZ010000099.1 GCA_017445525.1 Eubacterium sp. | reverse complement strand
TACTGAAAACCGGACTGGATAAAACGCATATAAGCTTTACGGAGTTATCCATGTATGAGACAACGACAGATGAAAGATATATAAATACGATAAAAGATGATGGATTTGATTATATTACATTTGGAAGCTCGGAGGGTGTAAGGAGATACTTTGAGAGTGGAGGGAGTATCCCGGAGGGTGCCGTGGCACTTTGTATAGGAGCATATACCGCTGAGATGCTCGGAAGATATTTTGACGGCAGGATACTGACCTCGGTGTCATCGGACATAAGCGAGTTTGCAACACTGAGAGGAGGGAAAGCATGAACAGATTCAGACGACTCAGAAAGACGGAGGCACTTCGTGATCTGGTAGCGGAGACGAGGCTGTCGCCGAAGGATCTTATCTACCCGGTCTTTGTGAAGGAGGGGTCGGATATCAGGGAGGAGATACCATCCATGCCGGGAGTCTTCCGGTATTCCATAGACAGGCTTGATGAGATACTTGATAAGGTAGAGGAGACCGGGATATCGGGGATACTTTTATTTGGAGTTCCGGATAAAAAGGATGAGCAGGGCAGTGGGGCTTATGATCCTGACGGTATACTTCAAAGAGCGATAAGATCTATCAAAAGCAGCCATCCCGGTATCATCCTTATATCTGATATCTGTCTATGTGAATACACCAGTCATGGGCACTGCGGGCTGGTCTGCGAGGGTGAGATACTGAACGATGAGACCTTGCCTCTACTTGCGAAGATGGCAGTAGAGTCCGTGCAATCGGGTGCAGATATGGTCGCACCCTCAGATATGATGGACGGCGATGTGGAGGCTATCAGGACTGCGCTGGATGAGGAGGGATACGAGGATATCCCGATCATGGGCTACAGCGCCAAGTTTGCATCTGGGTACTACGGACCTTTCAGGGACGCTGCAGGCTCGACGCCCCACTTCGGTGACAGGCGGTCATATCAGATGGATGTCAGAAACGGTCGTGAGGCTATCCGTGAGCTTGAGAATGATATAGAAATGGGCGCCGATATCATCATGGTCAAGCCGGCACTGTCCTGTCTTGATATAGTCAGGGAGGCGAGATCAGAGTTCAGATATCCCCTTGCCGTATACAATGTCAGCGGAGAGTACTCCATGGTCAAGGCAGCGGCCCTGCAGGGCTGGATAGATGAGCGAAGAGTTGTCCTGGAGAATCTCACAGCCATGAAAAGAGCCGGAGCTGATATCATCATAACCTATCACGCCATCGATGTATGTGAGTGGATAGGAGAAAAATGATCCGGAAAAATATATCAATCATGCGGATACGAGGGGAAAAGAACCATGAAAACAGACAGATCTTCGGAGTGTTATAAGCGTGCAGTGGAGTTTATGCCCGGTGGTGTAAACTCTCCCGTCAGGGCTTTTGGAGCCGTAGGCAGGGATCCGGTCTTCATCGACAGGGAACAGGGCGACAGGATATATGATATAGATGGCAACTGTTTTATCGATTATGTTGGCTCATGGGGACCGATGATACTGGGACATGCTCATCCGGATGTGACAGCTGCCGTAAAAAAGGCAGCAGACCGCGGGCTGTCTTACGGTGCTCCGACCGCAGGTGAGACAGACCTTGCCATGCTTATCAGAAAGGGCTTTCCCGTGATGGAGAGACTGCGTCTGGTGAGCAGCGGCACCGAAGCTGTTATGAGTGCGATAAGAACAGCCAGAGGTTATACCGGCAGAGATAAGATAGTCAAGTTCAACGGGTGTTATCACGGGCATTCCGACTCCATGCTTGTCAAGGCCGGGTCGGGTCTTCTGACAGGAGGTATCCCCGACAGCGCCGGTGTCCCGTCCGGAGTGGGGGCTGACACACTTGTTATCGATTATAATTCGGTTGTTGACCTGGAGTGGTGCTTTCAACGAAACAGAGATGATATCGCCTGTGTGATCATCGAGCCGGTGGCTGCAAATATGGGAGTGGTTCCTCCGCAGGGGGACTTTCTCAGGGCGGTCAGGGAGATAACCGCAAGAAACGGAGCACTGTTGATATTTGATGAGGTGATAACCGGGTTCAGATTGTCCTTTGGAGGCGCCTGTGAGTACTATGGGATAGAGCCGGATATGGTCTGCCTCGGCAAGATAGTCGGGGGAGGCATGCCGCTCGCTGTGTACGGAGGGAAAAAGGAGATCATGGAGGTGGTCGCTCCGCTCGGAGCGGTATATCAGGCAGGCACGCTGTCGGGTAACCCCGTCGCTGTGGCTGCAGGGACAGCGACGCTTGATATCCTTTATCATGATAAAAGTATATATGATGCTCTGGACCAAAAGGGCGCTGCGATCGAGGAAGCATTTTTGTCGACAGGCCTTGTTCAGGTCAACCGGGTGGGCTCTTTGCTGTCTGCATTTTTCACGGACACGGAAGTGACAGATCACGACAGTGCGAGAGCTTCTGATACGGATAAATACAGCGCTTATTTTTCCTATATGCTCGAGCACGGGATATATGTGGCACCGTCGCAGTTTGAGGCGATGTTTATCGGAGCGGCTCATACAGATGAGGATATTCGGACAACAGTTGAGGCTATAACCATGTTCAAGGCTTAACCGATAACCTGCGTTCCTATTTACCGATTACCGCTTTATCGGAAAAAGTGATATACTCTTTTTCGGGATTAAAACCTACTATTTTAATAGGAGTTATCTATAAGACTATGGAACTTATCAGGGTTGATTGCGACGTGCTCATCATAGGAGGAGGGACAGCAGGCTGCTACGCCGCTTACACGCTTGCCAAAAAGAGCGATCTGAAGATAGTGATCGCGGAGAAGGCCAATATAAAAAGAAGCGGTTGTCTGGCAGCCGGGGTGAATGCGATAAACGCCTATATCACTAAAGGGCATCAGCCATCTGACTATGCAGACTACGCAGTGGAGGATGCAGAGGGCATAGCGAGATACGACCTTCTGCTCAGTATGTCGGAGAGACTGAACGAAGTCACGGCGGAGCTTGAGAGACTCGGACTGGTGATACTCAAGGATGAGAACGGAGAGTACATCACACGTGGTGACAGAAACATCAAGATAAACGGCGAGAACCTCAAGGTTATCCTCTCAGATGCGGTGAAGGCTGAGAAGCAGATAACCGTGATCAATCATATAAATATTACGGATTATATAGTTAAGGACAATCACATATACGGAGCTTACGGCTTCGATGTAAATGAAAAAAAAGCATATGCCATTCACGCTGCGGGAGTTATATGTGCGACCGGAGGAGCGGCAGGGATATACCGTCCGAACAACCCCGGCTTCTCGAGACATAAGCTGTGGTATCCACCGTTTAATACGGGAGCGGGATACGCCATGGGGATGAACGCCGGAGCCGAGATGACTACATTTGAGATGAGATTTATAGCGCTCAGATGCAAGGATACGATCGCTCCGACCGGCACTATCGCTCAGGGAGTCCGTGCGAAGCAGACCAACAGCCACGGCGAGGTATATGAAACGAAGTACGGCATAAAAACGAGCGAGAGGCTCTACGGTACGATGATGGAGAACAGAGCGGGCAGGGGCCCCTGTTATCTGGACACCACCTCCATCACGGATGAGCAGGAGCAGGAGCTGTATAAAGCATATTTGAACATGGCACCGAGCCAGACGCTGCGATGGCTTGAGACCGGCAGGGGACCGAAGTCAAAGCCCGTAGAGGTCACGGGCACCGAGCCTTATATAGTAGGCGGACATACGGCGAGCGGTTACTGGATAGACAACAGACGCAGGACGACCGTCAAGGGTTTGTACGCCGCAGGTGATGTGGCAGGAGGAACTCCGCAGAAGTATGTTACCGGAGCACTGGCAGAGGGGGCGATAGCCGCAGAGACTCTGCTTTCTGATAAACGGGATGGTATCATCTCCCGTGACGGCATACGCACCGATGAGGGAGAAAAGAAGCTCACCGAGTATGAGTCATTTTTCCGGAATGAAAAAACAGAGATAACCATAGACCAGCTTGAATCCGCCATGCAGAAGATCATGGATGAGTATGCTGGCGGTATCACCACGGACTATCTTTTTAATAAAAAAGGACTGAAGATAGCCGAGGAGGGGATAAGGGAGCTGATGGCATTTTTGCCGAAACTGAAGGCTGAGGATATGGACGACCTGCTGCGGATATATGAGATAAGAGAGCGCCTCACCGTATCACTGGCTGTTATAGCGCATCTGGGAGGCAGGCACGAGACCAGATGGCACAGCTTTGCGGAGAACGCCGACTATCGTTCCACATCAGATGACTGGCTTTTATATGTGAACTCGGTGATGCGGGACGGCAGGGTGGAGCTGCTTACCAGGGATCTGGTCAGAAAGGGAGATGATGAGATCGATTTTGTGAGGGGAGGGCAGATATGAGTGTATTTATAAATACAGATAAATGTACCGGCTGCGGCAAGTGTACCGAGGTCTGTCCGGGCAACCTGATCAAACTTTCCGGGGATAAGAAAGCGTATCTCAAGCACCCGCAGGACTGTTGGGGCTGCACCTCATGTATAAAGGAATGTGAGTTTTCGGCAATCTACTTTTTCCTCGGCGCAGACATAGGAGGCCGGGGGAGTATCATGGAGGTAGAGAAGAAAGGATATATCTCTCTGTGGAGGATCAGACATCCGGACGGAAAAACAGAAGAGATATGTGTGGACAGCAGAGAATCAAATAAATATTAATATATATCAGGAG
>JAFSTZ010000098.1 GCA_017445525.1 Eubacterium sp. | reverse complement strand
TCATCAGACAGCAGTCTCTCAGTACGATCATCCGGCTGCACAGGTGCAGGTGCAGGTTCCGGTGCCACCTCAAGTACGGGCTCAGACTCAACTACCGGCTCCGGCTCAACCTCTACAACAGGCTCCGGTTCTACTTCTGCCACTGGCTCAGGTTCAGGCTCCACAACTACCGGCTCCGGCTCCGGCTCAACTACCGGCTCCGGCTCAACCTCTACAACAGGCTCCGGTTCTACTTCTGCCACCGGCTCCGGTACAGGCTCTACAATCTCAGGCTCCGGTTCCGGTACAACCTCCTCAACCATCTCGACCTCAACCACCGGCTCCGACTCAACCACTGGCTCAGGCTCTACTACCGGCTCCGGCTCAACCACCGGTTCAGGTTCCGGCTCCGGCTCGGGATCATTTATAGCAAAAAGCGCAGCTATCTGATCCGGGCTGAATCTCCTCTCATCGCCGTCAACGACGGGATCTCCCAGCTCCTCCTCTTCAAACTTCGCCATCATCTCGTCAGGGCTCAGGCGCTTCTCTTCACGTTCCGGTGCGACAGGCTCAGTGATGACAGGCTCGCTTACCGCCTCGGGAGCAACTGACTCAGCTTTCTCCTGCTGCTTCTTTGCTGCCTTGGCTCTCACCATCTCTATAGCGGACATGGATGACGATGACGCAGAACTCATCGCAGCCAACTGGTCAAGATAGTTGACCTGTCCACCGGACTCTTTTGCCATACAATCTTCGCAAAGCTCCTGACCATCAGGAATCTCTTTGCCGCACTTACGGCATATCGTCATGTCATCACCTCCTCGCTATGTTGATTTTATCTCTAGAAAAGACAAACCTTGCACCCTGTAACCACGGACAAACCGCGATCGCAGGGTGCAAGCTAAATGTACGTCAATTATAAAAATACATGCAAAAAAACGGGTAACTCATTTGGTATCTCTCACTCAGATTTTTTTCACGACAGGCTCAAGAAGCTTATCTATCTCACCTATCAGGCTTCCGATCTCAGGCTTTGACATCTGTGCATCTGCACCGAGTCTCTCGCCCTTTCTCCTCATCTCCTCGTTAACCAATGACGAGAAGATAACAACCGGGAGTCCCACCATACGATCGTCGGACTTGATCCTCTTCGTAAGGTGATGACCATCCATCTGAGGCATCTCGATATCCGTGATAACCATAGAAATATCTTTACCTACAACAGCTCCCTCATTCATCATACGATCAAGCTTGTTCCAAGCCTCTAGACCATTGGTCGTAGGAACGAGATGAGTATATCCTGCCTTTGTCAGGCACTTCTTAAGCATCTCAAGCAGCAGCGGAGAATCCTCTGCAAGAAGGATGGTGTGGTCGCTTCTCTGACGCTCCCCCATCTCCTCAACCTCAGATATCTTCAGACCGGTCTCAGGGTTAACCTCGGTCACGATCTTCTCGAAGTCGAGTACGATGATGATGCGACCATTTATCTTGGTGATACCGGTTGCGATACCCTCACCGTTTCTGCTAATCGTAGAGTCAGGCTTTACGATGCTCTGCCATGAAACACGGTGGATACCCAGAACCTCCTGTACATGGAATGCTGTCTGTAACTTGTTAAAGTTAGTGATGATGTACATGTCCGTTCCATTGTCGGGATGAAGCGGTATCGAAAGAGCCTTTGCCAGGTCGATGACCGTGATGATCGACTCACGTGGCATAAAAATACCCTCGATGAACTCATGTGAGTTCGGCACCAGTGTAGGTACCTGATACGGACAAAGCTCGCTGATCTTTGCCACGTTGATACCATAGTGCTGGTTACCTACGATAAACTCGAGAAGCTCAAGCTCGTTGGTACCACTTTCCAACAGGATTCCGGTTTCTTCTGCTGTTGCCATAATTTTTACCTCCGTTTTCACGTATGTATTTTCATAAGATAATTCTATATCCGAACCTCGACCGCACCGATCAAAGCTCAAGCACTACTGACTTATCCCCCTCTGTGATAGTCAGAGTTTTTTCTTTTTCCGTTCTACGCGACTTATTCACGTTGAAGATGAGAACCGCCTCCTCTGTCTCTCCCTCATCTATCCTCGTCATCAGATAGTTCAGTCCGCCGTTCGGAAGCAGGCTTATCGTCGGCAGAACCGTGTCACCGCCTATATCAAGTTCATAGTGGAAAGCTCTTTCTGTGAGGTTCACCCTGATGGTCTTTGACGATGTGTTCTTGATATTGAACGAAACCACATACAGTATCTGTCCGTAATCCGGACTGATCACTACATCATCACTGTCCTTCGGATATCTCTTGGTGAACTCAGCTCCCTTATACGAAAAGCTCAATCCATCTATATCATACAACTCGTCAAGCGTCACTGTCGGCTCTTCGGTCTCCTCCGGAGTCTCAGTAGCCTCTGTATCAGGTGCAGGCGTGGCTTCCGGTGCCATTGAGCTCTCTGCAGCAGGACTCTCCTCCGGCGCAACTGTCACTTCAGGTGCAGGGGTCTCTTCAGATAAATCTTCCGGCGTAACAACTTCCTGCTCATCTGCCGCAGGTCCCGATACTACGGAACCGCCGTCCTCGACACCGTCATCGTCTACATCATTCTCCACAAGTCTCAGATCATACTTATGTGAATACCTGAGTAGCACCCCTCCGGCGTACTCAGCTACCAGATTCTCCTGCTCCTCGCTGAGCTGTGGTCCCTCTACACAACCCGTCAACGAAAAAACCAGAAAAAGCGCGATGACCGTATGAAATAGCCTTTTTTTCACCGCTCTCCTCCTACTCATAACCGCAAATCATACCACGGATGCCTATAGTATAACATACTTTTTTCAAAACTTCAATATTTTTTATATCATTTTATGCAAAGTTCGAACCAAAACTCTACACCATTGTCATAATTTATCACACCAAACGCCTGATTATGGGCTTCCATGATCGCTTTTACGATGGAAAGCCCTATCCCGTTTCCGCCGTATTCCCTGGTTCTGGCCTTATCAACCTTGTAAAACTTGCTCCAGATCCTGTCGATATCCTCTTCCGGGATCGGATCACCGGTGTTAAACACGCTCGTTCTGACTGTATCGCCGGTCACCACGGTTTTTATCTCGATGACAGGCTTCCCGTCATCCGGACACTCCGCGTGGTTCACCGCATTGCTTATATAATTGGTGAGAACCTCCTCCACCATATACTCGTCGGCCCAGACCATGATGTGTTCCTCAGGCTCGTTGTAGCGAAGCTCTATGTCCTTTTGCTCAAACATGATCTGTGCGGAAGCAGCAACTGAGCCGATAACCTCCGTCAGGTCAAAATGCTCAAGCTTCACCTGTCCTCCTCCGAACTCGAGCTGATTTAGGCTGAGCAGATTTTTCACCATGCGGTTCATCTTGTTTGCTTCATCGATGATCACCTCACAATAAAAATCCCTGCTCTCCGGATCTTCATTTATATTCTCCTTGAGTCCCTCCGCATAACCCTGTATAAGCGCGATAGGCGTCTTCAGCTCATGTGACACGTTTGCGATAAACTCCTGCCGCATCTGCTCCTGCTCGGACTTTTTCTCTATCTCGTTCTGCAGCTCGTTGTTTGCAGTCTTGAACTCCGAGATCGTCGTCTCAAGTTTCTCGGAAAGCTCGTTCATTCCGGCACCGAGAATTCCTATCTCATCCGCCCTTTCAACCGTAAATCTGGATGAAAAGTCAAGCCTCCGCATCTCCTGCACCCAGTCAGCCAGCTTCAGGATTGGCTTGGTATATCTGTTTGCCATGAAAAATATTACGACGATGCTTATCAACGTCACTATGATACCGACAAATATCAAAAACCTGTTTGACAAAGAGGCATTGTCCGTGATACCCGTATAGTTTGCTCTCATATAGAGCCAGTAATTATCCGGAAGCTCTCCCGTCAGCTCTATATAGTTTGATCCGATCCTATCATCAAAAACCTTGTATATGGCGTAGTTTTCGGTCTTGTTGAGTTCCTCGCAGTTCTCATCCAACTCCTCGCCGAAATACATGGCACGCACATATTTCGCGATCGCGTTCATGGTAGTATTTTTAAGCCTCTCCGTGCTTGTGGGATAGACATAGTTTATACTTGCGATATTTCCGGACTCTCCTGCCGATATCTGCATGATATATATAGAAATACTCCGGTTCGCAGAGATCCCGTCCAGCCTGTCGTACACATCCTCAAGCTCCATTTCATCCATGGTCTGCCAGTCAAGACCGCGACACACATCAACCACGTCACCATAAACGGAACTCATCTGCTTCTGCTTCATACTCTGATAGAAGCCCGGCAACAGAAAGATGTTTGCAAGAAAAATACTGACGATGGCAAAAACCAGCATCACTGAAACTATAAGGATCAACCTGAGTCTTATCGAATGCTTCATGACTCCGGCACCTCAAACTTATATCCCATACCCCAGATGGTCTTGATATAGCTTCCGCACTCCCCCATCTTGCTCCTCAACTTCTTTACATGGGTATCTATCGTTCTGGCATCGCCGAAATAATCATAATCCCAGACGTGATTCAGTATCTTCTCCCTGGAGAGTGCCAGTCCCTTGTTCTCCATAAAGTAAGACAACAGCTCATACTCCTTGAAGCTGAGTTCCACAAGCTTACCGGAGATCTTCACCTCGTGGGCAGCATTATCCATCTCGATCTCACCGAGCTTGACCACTTCATCTCCGCCGGCTCCCGCACGTCTCAACAGCGCCTGAACTCTCGCTACGAGTATCTTGGGACTGAAAGGCTTTGAGATGTACTCATCCACTCCCAGCTCAAAGCCACGCAGCTCGTCCATCTCCGAACCTCTCGCCGTCAGCATGATGATGGGCACCTTGGAGTACTGCCTGATCTCTTTGCAGGTTTCCCAGCCATCCATCTTCGGCATCATCACATCGAGTATCACCAGAACTATATCTTTATTCTGTAAAAATATATCGACGGCCTCCTCGCCGTCTCCCGCCTCAAGTACCTTGAAATCCTGTTTTACGAGAAAGTCCTTGACGAGCTTCCTCATGCGGCTCTCATCATCAACAACAAGTATAGTATTGCCATCCATGCTCATCACCTCTGCTCAGCCTCATCAGCAACTTTTCCTGCCTTGATGGCATCCTCACGCTTCTGCAACTCGTCAGACCAGCTCTGATACTTATCCACCAGTTCCGACTCCATTGTAGCCTTATAATTTGTAAAATATGTGAACACCGAATATTCAAGTTTTATATTCACTATGACAAAAGCCACAAGAACCAATATGCATACAAGTATGGTGATCTTGTACTTTTTATTTATAGTCCGCTGACCTTCATATAACTGCTTGTATTTCTCTACCTCCAGCGAATGATCAGCCAGAGTGTCATTCTCCTGCTTTGCAACTTCGCGGATCGGCACAGGCGCCAGAGTCTTCTCTCCCGCAACCCCCGTCTCTACGATGACCTTTCTGAGCTCCAGCAGAAAATAATACCCGACCACAGAGGATAGGGCTTTTTCTTTTGTGATTTTATTGTACAGCTTTAAAGCCGTCCTGCCATCCGAAAGGTCCATGGTTTCGTCCGCCTTACGGATAAACTCGGCTTCTTTTTTGGCTCTTTCATAAGCCTCTCTGCTCTCAAAGTTAAATCCGGCTAAAAGCTCATCCGTTCCACTCATCCGGGACTCACCTCTCTACATACAATCACACAGTTGCTTTCATCTGATCACCCGCAGCCACCGGCCGGATATCGTGCCGGATAACTGCATCACTATTCATGGCCTGGGCGTGGACAAACACTACGATTTCCGGTACCGCACCTATCCACAGGTAAGCGTAGACATCACTCCTGCTTGCCCACTATATACTCGCTTGCCAGCAGCACATAAATATCATCCTTCGGACGACTTCCCACAGTATCGATATATGACTTCATGAGATCCTCATCCTCGTCTTTGTCGCTTTCATCGTACCCCATAAGAAGCATAAGCTGCTCGTCAACCTTGCTCTCATCAATCCTTAAACCTTCCCTGTAGGCTATGGTCTTCGCAGCCATCTGAGACTTCACGGTATCTTTTGCAAGCTCATAGATGTCCTCTTCGGTTGTTCCATAGCTGTCCAGAAGCTCTGTATACTTCATACCCGCGGCTTCCGCAAACGCATTATACTGCCTGTGAAGATCAGCATTTGCCTCCTCAACCGCACCGTCAGGATATTTCTCTACTTTACACTTACTTACATAATCATCCCAGACGGTACCCGCCCAGTCATCGGTGTCTTCCTTTTTCTCGGTAGTCTTGAAGGTTTTGTAGTCTGCAAGCTTGATGTAGCCATCCGTCTCATAGTCCTTCAGCACACCGTCATCCGCTGCCTCCGTGGCCGGGACATCGGGATTATTGACAGAAGTGATCGTCTCGCCGGTACCGGGAGTCCATACACAAAACAAAAGAACTACGCCCGCTACAAGCGCTATGAAACCCACACCCAGGATGACAGGCATCCATACATCTTTTTTCTTTTTCATGAATTCTGATTGATATAGTTGATCAATCCCTCCGCCTTGATGATCTTCTGCATAAACTCAGGAAACGCCTGTCCCTGATAAGTTTCGCCCTTGGTCTTGTTTGTGATGACACCGCTGTCAAAGTCGATCTCCACCTGATCACCGGCAGAGATGCCGGCAGCCGCCTCCTTGCACTCGATGATCGGAAGGCCGATGTTGATAGCATTTCTATAGAAGATCCTTGCAAATGTCTCCGCTATCACGCAGCTCACTCCCGCTGCCTTGATAGACACGGGCGCATGCTCTCTGGACGAACCGCAGCCGAAG
>JAFSTZ010000097.1 GCA_017445525.1 Eubacterium sp. | reverse complement strand
TGTGTTTTTCCGCACATCATGCCGGAGGAATCACGTAAGCTACGATCAAGCCAGTGTAACCTTGATAGCTTCCGCGACTTTGCTGTATGAATACATCATGGAGTCGTGGAGGCTGTTTATCTTTTCAGTATCCTCAGTCACCGCTGCCTGCTCAAGCGTAAACGCCATATCCGACAGTTCCGCTGCCCCTATCATTTTTGCAGTATTCTTGAGCGCGTGAACAAGGATCTCATAATTCTTCCAATCTCTTGCCATAAAGAGTTTCTGTTGATCTCCGGACTTATTTATCTCATCATCCAAAACGACTGTAGTATCTCACGATAAAGCTCATCGTCACCACCCAAAAGCTCCAGCCCTTCATCGGGATTCACGCCGACTTTTCTCAATGCGGCGTATTTATCCTGTGACGGCTTCACTGTATTTATATTCTCTGCGGCACCGAAGGATACAACCTCAGATCCTGTTGCGCTTTTCGAAACAGTCTCCGTTTTTTCATACGAGATCTTCTCATTCGGGATATAATTGATGAGCATCCTTTCAAGCTCTTTACTGTCGATAGGCTTTGTCAGATAATCAGTGAATCCCTCCGCGATATATCTTTCTCTCGCGCCGACTATGGCATCTGCAGTGAGACAGATCACAGGTGTATCCTGATTCGGTCCGGATGTGTTCTCGCGGATACGTCTGAGAGCCTCGGAGCCATCCATCTGCGGCATCCTCTGATCCAGATATATCACATCATACCGGTTTTCAGCCGCAAGCCTCACTCCCTCCACACCGCTGTTCGCAGTATCTATCTGTATCCCGGTTTCACGCAAAAGACTCATAAATACAGTAAGATTCATCTCGGTATCGTCAACTACCAAAACCCTCGCGGTATTTGCGGTAAAGCTGCCCTCATACGCCTTTGTTTCCATCATCCTCTGTTCAAACTTCTCATGGAAGTTCCCGACTTTTTCATCTGAAACAACCTGCTGAGGTATATGCAACGTGAAAGTCGATCCCTGACCATACACACTATCTACGCTTATCTCTCCTCCCATCATCTCCAGGAGATTTCTGGTGATGGCAAGACCAAGTCCGGTTCCTTCCACTGTTTTGTTGTGTTCGAGATCTACGCGTTCAAACTTGGAAAACAGCTTATCTATATCCTCCTTGCGGATGCCTATACCCGTATCCTTTACCTCCACGATCAGATCGACCCAGTATCCGCTCATCTTATCAAGCTTTTTCTCTCCGTGTACCCTGAGCTCCACGGTTCCCTCATCAGTATACTTTACGGCATTGTTAAGGACATTGGTTATGACCTGTCGCACGTGCACGCCGTCTCCGAGCAGCATCTCCGGAGTTGACTCGTCCACTTCGGCAACAAACGAAAGACCTTTATTCTTTGCCCGGAAAAATATCATGTTGCTGACATCATTCAAAACCTCACTCAACCTATACTCAGCATTTACTATCTCCATCTTGCCGGCTTCTATTTTTGAAAAATCCAGGATATCATTGATGATAGAAAGAAGATTGTTTCCGGCGCTGTCGATATTGCCTGCATAGTTTGATATTTCCATAAAAATGTCACGGACTGCCTCGGGATCATCCGGCAATCTGTCTCTGGCCTTCAGACTCTGCCTCAGGATCATCTCATTCATACCCAAAACAGCATTTATAGGTGTACGTATCTCATGGGACATACTCGCAAGGAACTCACTCTTTGCAGCATTCGACTGCTCGGCCACCTGCTTTTCTTCACGAAAAATATCACTTTCGGACGCTTTTTTCATAAGATATACTATAACGACGATGGCGATCGTTACTATCACCAGGATCGTAGCCGTATTGAACAATACCATATAAATGATCCTGTAGGATGACATGAGATCATCGCTGAACACGGAATCATTTATCACACCCTTTACCCAGACGGAAAACATATATCCGCCGACACAGCAAAAAGTGACCAGTATGATATAAACCGGCTTAAAGATCTTACCAAGATTCTTGGATGAAGTTGTTTTTTCCCGGAAAAACTTTTCATCGTATGTCCTGACCAACGCGACCGGAAGAAGGATCATCGCAGAATAACTGAGTACATAACAATAGTAATACGGATCAAGCAACTCACTCGGCCAGTCATAACAAGTGCTTGTCCACATCGCATATTCAAAGAATACAAA
This sequence comes from Eubacterium sp., assembly GCA_017445525.1. Classification (GTDB taxonomy): domain Bacteria; phylum Bacillota; class Clostridia; order Lachnospirales; family Lachnospiraceae; genus Eubacterium_F. The sequence goes on along the minus strand of JAFSTZ010000097.1, from coordinate 4,243 downwards.
CATAAGCATCACATAAGCCACATACGGCTTGTGTGCCCCGTTCTTTTTATTTTTAACGTGATAAATGATACTGTTTAATGAAAGAACTGCTATAACAGTAGTAAAGAAACACTGCCAGATATTATTAAAAAAACCACCGAATTGGATATAGATCGTAAACTGCCAGACAGTCAGCGGAACCGGGAGAAGTGCCAGCGGTGAAAAAAAGCGTTTCTCACCTTCACTCCTCATATGAAGCAACAACAAAACTATGGGGATAAAGCTTATATTGACTCCGAGATAAGCAAGAAAAGAAGAAACATCCGGATCCTCTCCCATCAACAGACAGTAAGCGCACCAGTAATAATCGCTCAGAAGATTGCCGAGAAGAAACACAGTCACATAAATCCATGACCGTCTTGGCTTATCCACATACCGGAACATACAGATGATCAAACCGATCACTTCAACTATTATTACAAATATATTAATCGCCTGTTCGACCATGCTATCTCCTCCAATGCTGTAAGCATTCTACCCCCATTTACCGGCAAGCAGATCGATAGCGGCACGCATCTGCTCATCCCTGTCGGTAGCAAGATCCTCCTCCGTTCCCGAGAAAGCCACTTCCCTGTCCGGAGTCAGTCCTACCCCATGTATACATCTTCCGGTTGGCAAGAGATACTCGCCGGTGGTCAGCCTGATCCCGCCTTGATCGTCGGAGAGCGGAAAGATAGACTGAACTATACCCTTGCCATAGCTTGTCTCTCCCACAAGCTCAGCCTTATCACGATCCTGAAGCACTCCCGCAAAAACTTCCGAAGCACTCGCGGAGCCCGCATTTATCAAAACAACCATAGGCATGTCCAGACTCTCTTTGCTATCCGATCTGTAGATAACATCCTTCTCTCCCTTCCTGGTCTCGGTCAGTATGGTTCCCTCGGGCAAAAGTCTGTTGAGCATGGATACAACTGCCGTCAGCACACCTCCGCCGTTGTTACGAACATCCATGATAAATGCTTTCGCACCGGATTTTGTAAGTTCTGATATAGCAGATGTAAACTGTTTCGGAGTTTCACGATCAAAGGTTGATATCTTTATATATCCTATCTTGTTTTCGAGCATTTTTGATGTTATGGATGTATTCACTATGGACTCTGTAACCACGGTGATATCCATCTTTACGCCCTCTTCCTCGTCCGCAGCAGACCCGGATGAGACCTCGGCTGGCATCGTATCTCTGCGGATGATGGTCAGCACATGCTCGGTAGTTTTATTGTCTCCCCGGATGATGACTACCATATCATCCACAGACATCTTTGCGACATCCTCGCCGTCCAGAGCGATGATCTCGTCACCAACCTTCAGTCCGGCCTTATCAGCGGGCCATCCGCTCTCTATCCTGGTAACATATTTTCTGTGCGACTGGGTATTCTCAGCGATAGATGCTCCTATCCCGATGTAGTCACCGCTGTTTTTCTCACGGGACCTCATAAGCTCTTCCCTGGTCATATACAGAGAAAAAGGATCTCCGAGGGCGCTGACCATTCCCTTTCCCGCCATATTGACGAACTCCTCATCGGATGTGTCTGCCTTCCAATAATATCTGTCGATATACATCTCCAACGTCTTCGTCAGATCATAGATCGAATCAGCAGCAGACGTCCTCGAAAAAGGATGCAGATTCAATATATCACCGACAAATACAGCTATGGTTGCCAGCAATATCCCGGTGATGATCCCGGTGATATAAAGTCTCCATGGTTTGATATCCTGATTTTTACGTACCTGCTCTTCCGGCTCGTTGTCCGTATCGTTCTCGTTCACTTTCTTCCTCCGCATTTATATGGATGACTCCAGGTAACTCATATACTTCATAACCATCAACGCTATCTGAAATGTGATGGCACCGTCAAAGGTCTGTATGTCCAGTCCGGTCCGCTCCACCAGTCTGTCAAGTCGATACACCAGCGTATTTCGATGGATATAAAGCTCTCTCGAAGTCTTGGATACATTCAGATTGTTTTCAAAAAACTTGTCAACCGTTCCCAGTGTTTCCTCATCAAACTGGATCGGTCCCTCCTCACCGAATATCTCACTGATAAACATCTTGCACAGAGGAAGCGGCAGCTGATATATAAGTCTGCCGATACCCAGCTTGCTATATGCATTTACCAGGCGCTCAGTATAAAAGATCTTGCCGACATCAAGTGCCATCTTGGCTTCCTTGTAAGATCTCGACACCTCCTTCAGATCGTGTATCACGGTTCCGTAAGCAACTCTGGCTCCCGTCATAGCCTCTGATCCAAGCATGTCGACCAGCGTCCACGCCAGCCTGTCTATATCATCATAGGTCTCATCCGGATCGGTTTCATGCACTATGATAACATCCTTTTCATCCACGGCTGTTATAACATCACGCCCATTCATAAAAAGACCTTTTACCGTCTCAAGGATATTGTTATCCTTCTCGTGCTCGGTCTCAACCATGATCACTACGCGATCTTTTCTCATCGTTATATGGAGCTTCTGGGCACGGTTCATGATATCTACAAAGAGCAGGTTGTCGAGAAGGAGATTTTTTATAAAATCATCTTTGTCATACCTGTCCTTATATGCCATCAACAGACTCTCAATCTGGAAAACGAGCATACGACCAACCATCTCGTTGTCCCTGGTATCGCCCTTCACTATCAGGATGAACTCAGGCTCTCTTTCCTCATAAATCTTATAAAACCAGCACCTGAGTATGATGCCTTTATCATCCTCTCCCTCTATAAATGCCCGGGCTGCAGGCAGGTATTCATCACACGACCCCTCCGTACCCGCGAGGACATTTGCCTCATTGTCCAGGACAAAAAAATCCATCCCGGAGATCTTGCTCACTTCATCTATAGTGTTTTGTATCATCTGATTTGATATCATACGCCCCTCCGTTTTAAAAGGCACCCGACCGCAAAAAGCCGGGTGCCGTCAACCAACAAAACCTGTATTTATCAGCCGATATACTTTCCATAGACTGCTCTGATGGAATATTTATAATCAGCCCACTCGCGTGTCGGAGCATATACTGTCTTGGTAGTTACACTGTTTGATGTCATGTACATGGAACTCTGTGATGTACCTACGATCTGACCTGCAGCATCATAGAATACAACATCTACTACACCGTCAACACTCTCCTTGGTAGGATTCTTGATCGTGAAGTTGATATTGCTATCAAGCTTTTCAACCTTGTTGACCTTCATCTTCTTGGAAACATTGTTATATTTATACTTGAAGTCATGTGAATACTCATCGTTGGTCAGAGTGGCATTTCCGATCGTCTGCCCATCTGTCAGATAGTGACTTACCGTATAGTAGCACTTTGCGCCGGCGATCATCCTGTAAACATTGAATACATCCGACTTGACCTCTACTCCGCTCGCATCAAACAGATGATACTTGAACTTTCCTGATGAGAGATATACTCCGGACTTATTGATGATCTCATATGTGATCTTGTAGGAGTTATTCTCTGCGTATACGCCTACTACCTTCCAGGAATACTTTGGATTCTTTACATTAAAACTGTATGTTTTGCTTCCTCCGTTTACACCACGTACTGTAACCTTGGCCTTTCCAGCCTTCTTGGCTGTAACTGTCGCCTTGTTGGCTCCGCTCTTCTTAACTGCAATAACGGACTTCTTTGATGAGGATACGCTTCTGATATTGGTTCCGAAGATCGTTATCACTATCTTCTCGCCCTTAAGCAGCGTATACCTGCTGCCTGCTGCCTCGGAAACGCTTCCGATACCTCCCATAAGCCCTACAAAAAGAGCAAATGAAAGAACCACACCCATAAACTTCTGTCTTTTGTTCATGATATGCCCTCCAGATAATAAATGATAGATAAATGTTATCAGAAAAATGTGATTTTGTCAAATATGAATATTTCTTTCTCAGACGCTCAACTCGACTTTTCATCAACAATTTCTCTTTTCCGCACAAAAAAATCATTTATTCAACCACATCTGTCCGACTTCGAGCTCTCCCGATACAAATCCGCCCGTGATCTCGGCTGATTTTTTCTCACTGCCATCCTCTCTCTGCGCAAACATCATGATCTGGTTGTTTTCGGTATGAAGATCTGAATCAAGCTTAATCGTACCGTCGTTCATATCGACCGGTGTTTTGCTGTCATCGTAAAGGATGTACTCCCACGGTCTTATGTCGTCGCCGAAGGATGCGTCGGCTCCGGACTCCTTGTTGTACGGAACTCTGC
>JAFSTZ010000096.1 GCA_017445525.1 Eubacterium sp. | reverse complement strand
GACGGTCTTTTTTTTCATGTTTTCAACGACAAACAAAAATTCCTGTTTTCGTTCTTCTACAAGACCCAGATTTTCAAGCTGCATGGTTTCTTTGATGTCATTGACACCTTTCATATCAAGCTTTTTGATGGCAGCCTTTAACTCATTTTGCAGATTGGCGTTTGGTTCCGGCTGTTCGGATTCCGTAACAGCGCGGGCATCATCCCCGGTAAACGGTACGACTGTCATCGCCATCGCAAGGCAAAGCGCTGCAGCAAGCGGCTTTAACCATCTTCTGTTTCTCATAGTAATCTCCATTCCGCCGTAGTTTCTGCGGCACTCGCATGCAAATCTCAAGTATTACATGTCTCATGTGTAAAACTCCTTTTATTTATACCACACAACGTCTGAAATGTCAATGAAAGTCAGATTACAGCAGAAAAGTTTCTTGCAAAAAAGAGCTGTTTATAGTAGAATGTAAAAGATAATACTCAGATATCCGGACAAAGCGAAGCGAAAGGAATGAAAAAAACTATGAAAAAGATACTATCCGGTTTGATCCTCGCAGCTGCCATGCTGTTTTTGCCGGCTTCAGTTGCGGAGGCGGGTGAGACCGGGGCAAACGATATTAAGATCGGAATAGTGGATTCCGGTATCGATTATATAGACGGTGTTTACGTTGAAAAATCCTGTAATTTTGTAGATAAATATGCCGAAAAAAGCAGCTTTTTCGCAGACCTGTCCGGACACGGAACTGCGGTGGCATCGGTTATGGTTTCGGATACCGGAAAGGTGCGTGGGATCAATCCGAATGCACGTCTTTATTCGGCTGAGGTGCTGGAGGAGGACAGTACGGCTACCGTAGACCGTCTTGTGGACGGGATCGAATGGCTGATCCGTGAGGATGTCAACATTATCAATATCAGCTGCGGGCTTCACGAGGATTCCGAAAAGCTTCACGCTGTCATAAAAAAAGCGTACAGCAGGGGGATATTGTTGATCGCAGCAGCCGGTGAAGGCGGTGAGATAAGCTATCCGGCCGCGTATGTTGAAGTTATGGCGGTCGGTGCGGTCGGTAAGGACGGTAGTATTATGGAGAACTCACCTTCCGAACCGGGGATCGAGGTGGTTGCCCCGGGTGAGGAGATACTGACATATGGTTCCTTCGGATCGCTGAATAGGATATCCGGCACGAGCATAGCCGCTCCGCAGGTGTCAGCTCTGGCATCGCTTTTGTGGCAGCAGGATCCGGACAAACCGGCCGGGTTTATCAGACAGTTGATCGATCGGAGTGCTGGGCCTCTGAAAGATTCGGACGCAGGGCTTTGTGGAATCGCGGACAAACAACGTGCGTTTGCAATGTTTGAGGATTTTTCAAACACGTACATGGAGAATGATAATGCCGCTCGATCCACGTATGATGAAAGAGCCCTGCGTCAGATGGACACAAGACGGGTTAAGGGGTTTTGGAGTCTGTTTACTCACGAGAGTATGGTCATCTACAACAAAACTGCCCTGAAGGCAGGGGCGGTCTGGCCGGACAATGTAGAGTCGGGCATTGCCGGGATGGACGCACACCCTCAGTTTCACGGATTATATAGGGCGAACTATGTGGATTCATGTATTACCATAACCAAGTTTGCTGCCTCAATGCGCAAACATGGGAAGTTTCCAAAGGCCGACAGTCCGTTCAAGAAAAAGATTGTCAAGGCAGCCCAAAGGGGGTTTAGGCAGTACCGATTATCAGGTAAGGATAGTAAAGGTCTGTTTGTTTACGGCATGGCTATCCATACAGCCACCGATGTTTTTGCTCACAGTTCCACGGGTGTTCCGGGAAAAAACCGAAATGCACTCAAAAAGCTCAATGTGAGAAAGCTAGTCAAAAAATGGAGCCGGCTTAAGCACGGGAAAAGAGATCCATCAACCGGAGGCTTTTTCGCGGCTACTAATATGGCCGATGACAATAATTGTGTTGCCAAACGATTCCGGGATGCAGCAAAAAAAGTTTGTTTTTGGATTATCAAAAAAGCGGTGATCCGAAAAAAAGCAGCCACCATGGATATGTTTTCATATGTCAAGGTGTATAAGCGCATTTCTGAGATAAAAAAGTACGGAGATTCACGCGGTGACATGAATAAGAAAAAGCAATATCTTATCAATGGATTCGGAGTTATAAAGCTGAATGTATATTTAAAATCCGCAAAGAATCCCAAAGTAAAAACTGTAGCTGATAATCTTTCGAATTCAAACATAGAGAGGGTGATTAAAAAATGGGCAAAAGACTGATATCAGTATTGCTTCTTTGTAGCGTGTTATCCCTGTGTTTTTCTGTAAACACCGGGATCGCTTCGGCTGAAGAAGACAACAGTGTGATCTGGACCTATGACGATGACACGAAAACCATAATTTTTTACGGAAACGGTGCCGTTGGAGACAATCGAACCCTGTATGAAGAAGGAAGCTATCAGCCGATGTGGTACCAATACAAGAATGCAACCGAGCACATCGTTTTCGAGGATGGTATAACCTATATCGGAACAGGAGCTTTTTACTGTTTTACCAATTTGAAAACCGTTACCATGACTGACTCCGTCAGAGGGATCGGTGCGTGGGCTTTTCGTTACTGTTTGGAACTCGAAAAGATCGACCTTTCAAAGAATATTACCGTTATCGGAGAGGCTGCTTTTGACAGTTGTGAGCTGTTAAAGGATATCAAGCTGCCTCAAAAGCTTAAGCTGGCCGGTTCGTTTTCGAACTGCTTGAACCTGAAGAGTATCGATCTTCCCGATTCCGTTAAATGGACGCAACCGGAGCTTTTGTCGATGTGTCGTGAATTGAAAAGCGTCAAGCTTCCGAAGCGTATGAAAAAGATTAATCGATTTGATTTTTCTGATACCGAAAAGCTGAGAAAGCTCAAGATCCCCGAATCAGTGAAAAGCGTGTGTATGTCTGCTTTTATCGGATCGGGCTTGAAGGTGATCGATCTTCCGAAGAATGTTGTCACTATAAAAAATGGAAATCTCGGACAAAATGTCTTTTCCGGTAGGGAACAACCGTACCGGAACAAGAGACTCCGAAAGATCATCCTTCGTTCTGAAAAAATAAAGACGATCCAGAAGAGATCATTTTCGGGTCTTTCGAAAAATGTGACTATCCTGGTTCCGAAATCATGTATTAAAAAATATTCGGAGATGTTGTACAAAAGCGGAATGAGCCGCAAGAACAAGGTTCGGGCAATCAAATGAGAGCATTCAGTTCTTGACCGCTGATAAATCAGAGGAGGATATGAATCGGTAATGAACCCCAAAATAGACATCCGCGTGGAGATAGATCCAACGCGGACCGAGCCCAGGGTGGTCATACAGACCGCTGAGACGACTGAGCTCGTGGAGAACCTTATATATGCCATCGAACGATATGTCGATAAGGAATACTCGCAGATCGCAGCAGAGGATGAGGGAACTCTTGTGATGCTGAATCAGTGGGACATTTTTCGGTTACATACTGAGAATCGAAAGGTAGTTATTCATACGGCTACGGGAAGATATGAGACACGAACCGCGCTTCAGGATATCGAAAAAAATCTCGATCCTGACTGCTTTGTCCGTATAAGCCGTTTTGAGATAATCAATCTGAACAAAGCATCAGGCTTTGATTTCAGTGTATCGGGAACAATTAAGGTTGTTTTTGAAGACGACACAGAAACCTGGGTGGCGCGCCGTTATGTGAGTGTTATCAAGGAAATCCTCAGTCGTGACCGTGCGAAAGGGGGTGAAGTCGATGAATAAAGAATTGATCAAAAAAGGATTCATAGTCGGACTCATCGGCTTTGCCGTAGGAATCCCGGTAGGTATCGCATTTATGATGATCTCCTCTTCTGAGGATTGGTCGCCTATGAGGATAGCTATCCATCTGTTCTTAAGCGGAGTTCTCGGTGGAGTGGCACTCGGATCTTCAGTGATGTATGAGGCTGAGAGCTGGAGTGTAACCAGATGTACAGTTACACACTTTATCGTCACCTTTGCTACGTACTTCTCGATAGGATTCTCATTGGGATGGTTGTCTCTCGATGATATATCGACCTATATCATGATCGGATGTATGACTGTGGCTTATTTCGGAGTATGGATCAGTATGTATCTGGTGACCAAAAAGCAGACAAAAGATCTTGATGAGAAGCTTGCAGAGTGGAAACAGGCAAAGGAGGCTGAGAAAAAGGAGTTCTAAAACAGCCTTGAAAATCGCATAATATCGTTATCTGAAAGGCACGCATGTAATTGCGTGCCTTTTAGTTTTCTGACCGCTTAGACACTCATATCGACCGTTCGAACCAAATCTATTGAATAGCTATTACTATTGTTTTATAATCCAAAACATCAGGGTGAGTTTCCGGTGAAAAAAATGAAGTTGCTTTTATTATTCGGGAATAGTAAACAGGAGGGGCTCTATGTTTTTAAGAAATATTCTGTATGAGATTAAGCGCAACTTCCGAGCAAAGGAAGTGCTCATCTGGATGATAATCTTTCCGATATGTTTGGGCCTCTTCTATAAACTTGCTTTCGGAAATATCGGGGATCAGGGAGCAGTGACGGGGATCAAGGTTGCTGTTGTGGAAAACGCAGAGGATAAGTTTTTCCATATGTTTTATGATAAGAAGCAAATTGATATTGACAGTGCCGAGGTGACATCCGATGATTCTGCAGACAGTACAGATACGGCGGATGCGTCAGAAGATGTGACAGCCGATGCAGCTACCGGGACAGACAGTCAGTCAAAAACCGGTTTGGAAAAAGCGGGTGAGATGCTTGATCCTACCTTCTGTTCAGAGGAAGAAGCATACAAGATGCTCAGTGATGGGGATGTGGTCGGTATCATCGTCATCGATCCGGCACCGGGAGCTAAAAGCTCAGATACATCCGGATTTGATGCAGAGTTTTTTTCATCCATTTATGGACAGGATTGGGAAAAAAGAAAGATTTTACTCAGGTTAGGGATATGCTTGAAACTGCAGATCTGTCCGGATTCTCATCGGCTGATAAAAATGCACAGATGGATGCTATGATGAAGTCATATATCCCGGATACGGTAGTATCAGTAAAGATAAAAAAGAACGGTTCCGAACTGAGTATGCTCAAAAGCTATATGGATATGTTCATCAATATGAAAAAGATGTCGGCCGGTATATGGTCGAACGCTTCAAAAAATGGAGGGAGTAAAAACGAAGCGATCGATGAAATCAGTGATGTGATGAACGGTGCAAGTATCAAAGAAACACCGCTTACCGAAGGAAACAAAGATCCCATTGCGATGTATATGTATAACCTTATCGCCATGGTGTCCATATTCGGATCACTTGCAGCGATGCACATAGCGATCAATAACCAGGCAAATCTGTCCACACGAGGTATGAGGATATCGTGCGGGGGCTCACCCAAGTGGAAGATGATCCTTCCGGAGCTTATCGGAACATATATCACTCACAGTGCATGCGTGCTACTGTCGATCACATTTTTAAAATTCGTACTTCAGATCGACTTCGGTGATAAGCTGCTTTTAGTTTATCTCACCGGTATCTGCGGAGCCGTGATGGGAGTATCGCTCGGATTTTTCGTAGGAGCGATCGGCAGACTGAGCGACGGAGCCAAGACAGGTATCATGATGGCGGTCAACATGTCACTTTGCTTTATGAGCGGACTGATGATCGATGCCATACGAGTGATCTTTTCAGTGCAGATACCTATCGTAAATACACTCAATCCCGTAGCTGTCATCACGGACGCGATGTACTATCTGAACATGGATGCGGATCTGAGCCGCTACTTTATGAAGCTGTTGACGATGGGCGGATTCACAGTAGTATTTATCGTCCTTGGAATTCTTATGACAAGGAGGAAAAAATATGCAAGTCTTTAGATTATTCTTTAAAGTAACCCGCTCCAAGATCGGAATAGGGATCCTGTATACAGTTATATTTTTTGCGATATGTTTTCCTATGGTAAATGCCAGTGAGGAAAAAATAGATTTCGAGGATGTATCATTAAATCTCTATGTCAGAGATGAGGATCAAAGTGAAGCAAGTAAAGCGCTTGTCGCCTTGCTGGATGAAAAGCATGATATCACTACTACCAAGATGGATGATCAGCAGCTGATGGATGCGATGTACTACTCAGTGATCGACTACTCACTGGTGATACCGAAGGGCTATGAAAAGCAGTTGAGTTCCACCGACAAAGCAGATCTGGAAAAAGAACTCTTCGAGGAGTTCCATCTGCGTGACTCGTATGCGACTGCCATGATGAATGTTTATCTGCAGGAGTATGTACGAAACACCAGGATGAACGTGGCTATGGGTGATGACATCGCCACCGCCGTTAAAAAGTCCGCAGAACGAGATGAAGTAGCTGTATCGGTCGTACAGGATCCTGAAGAGGAAATGTATGATGAAAACTTCACTACGAAGTTTGCCTGGTTTTTCAGACTCCTTTTGTACATCATGATCGCGGTCATCATGAGTATGCTCGGACCGATACTCATCACGATGAACGGAGAGGAGCAGAGAAAGCGTATAGAGTGCTCCGGAACGACTGT
>JAFSTZ010000095.1 GCA_017445525.1 Eubacterium sp. | reverse complement strand
GTTGGATGACTGATACTTTGATACTTCCGGGACGACCCGGGAACTAACTTGGCGGGAAGGCTGTTGTTCGACATGCAGTCCGAGCAGCACGTATGAAGTGCTGTCGGATCTGCATGCGAACGCCCTTCCCCGCATGAGGATCTCAGGGGTCGTCCCTGCTCTTCAGACAGTGTCAGTAAACAGCATCCTGTAAGCGATCCACGGGAACACTTGTCTCCGGCAATATATAGTTTAGGAGTATATATGGAACGTTGGGATAACATGCCCTCGGAAATGAGGGTAGAGGAGGTGCGACCTTACTACGAGGCGCTCAGAAAGAAAGAGAAGCAGCTGATTGGCAAGCGCATGATGGATGTGGGCGTGTCAGTGTTTTTGCTACTGATTTTGTTCCCGGTGCTTGTGGGTATAGCCATCGCTATATCGGTGACGAGCAAGGGTGGACCGTTTTTCCTGCAGGAGAGAGTTACTACCTACGGAAAGCGATTCAAGATCATCAAGTTTCGGACGATGGTGAAGGATGCTTCCAGTATAGGAACTGCCGTGACGTCCGATAACGATGCGAGAGTGACGGAGATTGGAGCATTTTTGAGAAAATACAGACTGGATGAGCTGCCTCAGCTGATAAATATCATCATGGGAGATATGTCTTTGGTCGGTGTGAGACCTGAGGTGGCCAAGTATGTTGAGCAGTATACTCCTGAGATGATGGCGACGCTGCTTCTTCCGGCAGGAGTGACGAGTGAGACCAGCATCAGATACAAAGACGAGGCGGAGATCCTCGGAAACGCTTCCGGAGACGAGGCGGATTTAATTTATGTTGAGAAAATACTGCCGGAAAAGATGAAATACAATCTTGATTATATACGCGAGTTTTCGTTGTTTAATGACATTAAGATATGTTTTAGCACCGTGATTCACGTTGTGAAATGACAGTTGACGCTTGTCACTAAAACGTGATTTAACACAGAGGAAATTATGCTATCATCTTTGGTTTAGTTTATTTTTAGCAGAGATGGATGCTGCCTGATGTTCGGTATCGGGGAGTGTCTTTCACATATTATTATTAAAGAGAGTAGGTATTCAGATGGACAAAAGAAGTGTTTTTTTGAGAGTTTTACTTGTGATATGGGATATCGTATGCGTTAATCTTTGTTCGTTTATGGCGCTGATGATGAGGTATGACCTGAACTTCGGTGCAGTGCAGGTCGCTGGTATAAAGGAAGACTATCCCGATGGATATCTGACGACCATCATCGATATGGCTCTTATCAACACTATCATGGCGATAGTGGTGTTCGCGCTGTTCAAGCTCTATCACATATTATGGCGCTATGCAGGCATCAGGGAGTTTATCAATATTACACTTGCCTGCTTTCTGGTAGGTGCGTTGCACTTTATGACGGTATTTGGCACATTTCATCAGCTGCCGAGATCTTACTTCATCTTCTTCACCATACTTCTGTTCCTCCTTACGCTGGCGAGCCGGTTCTCATACAGGCTGTTCAGGGTTACAACAAGCGTCAGGGGCAGGAGAGGTAGACAAAGGAACACTATGATCGTCGGTGGCGGCGAGGCCTGCAACATGATACTTTCAGAGTATGCAAACTCTGACCACCTCGATGCCAATGTCTGCTGTATCATCGATGACGACAAGGCAAAACAGGGCACTTACATCCACGGAGTCAGGGTTGTGGGAGGACGTGACAGGATACTGGCTTGCGCCAAGCAGTTCGAGATAGATGAGATCATCGTAGCGATGCCCTCTGCTCCGAAGAGGGAGATAAGCGCCATACTCGAGATCTGCCAGAAGACGGATGCTGGATTGCGCATACTTCCGGGTATCTATCAGTTTGTGACCGGTGAGGCTGTTGTACAGAAGCTGCGTCCCGTGCAGATAGAGGATCTCCTCGGTCGCGATCCTGTGCAGATCGATGTGGACGCAGTTACAGGTTATGTGAGGGACAAGGTTGTCCTGGTCACAGGAGGCGGCGGTTCTATAGGAAGCGAGCTGTGTCGTCAGATCGCAGCGAAGAATCCGAGGCTTCTCATCATTTTTGATATATATGAGAACAACGCATATGACATCCAACAGGAGCTGAGGAAGAACTATCCCGGTCTTCGTCTGGAGGTTTTGATCGGATCCGTGAGAAATACTTCCAGGGTCGAGAGCATTTTTGAAAAATATCATCCGGACATTGTTTATCATGCGGCTGCTCACAAGCATGTGCCGTTGATGGAGGATTCGCCGAACGAGGCGATAAAGAACAATGTCTTCGGTACTTACAAGACTGCGCTTGCTGCGGATAAATACGGGACAAGCAGGTTCGTGCTCATCTCTACCGACAAGGCGGTCAATCCGACTAACATCATGGGAGCGTCAAAGCGTATTTGCGAGATGATCATCCAGGAGCTGAACCGGAAGTCGGAGACTGAGTTTGTGGCGGTGAGGTTTGGCAACGTCCTGGGATCCAACGGTTCTGTTATACCGCTGTTTAAAAAGCAGATCGAGGCGGGCGGTCCGGTGACGGTGACTGACAAGAGGATCATCCGTTACTTCATGACGATCCCGGAGGCTGTGTCTCTCGTGCTGGAGGCAGGCGCCATCGCAAAGGGCGGCGAGATATTTGTCCTGGATATGGGTAAGCCGGTGAAGATCGATGATCTTGCGAGAAATCTGATCAAGCTGTCGGGCTACGAGCCGGATGTGGATATCGAGATTGTCTATACAGGTCTCAGACCGGGCGAGAAGCTGTAT
>JAFSTZ010000094.1 GCA_017445525.1 Eubacterium sp. | reverse complement strand
GTTGGATGACTGATACTTTGATACTTCCGGGACGACCCGGGAACTAACTTGGCGGGAAGGCTGTTGTTCGACATGCAGTCCGAGCAGCACGTATGAAGTGCTGTCGGATCTGCATGCGAACGCCCTTCCCCGCATGAGGATTTCATGAGTCGTCCCTGCTAAGCTGAGAGTATCAGTAAACAAGCTATCGTAAGCGAACACCGGGAACACTTGTCTCCGGCAATGAATGAAGTAGGGAGAGTGTATGGAAAGTTGGGATAAACTGCCTCGGGAGATGAGGATCGACGAGGTGCGGCCTTATTACGAGGCACTTAGGAAAAAAGAGAAGCAGCTGATCGGCAAGCGCATGATGGATGTGGGCGTGTCCGTGTTTTTGTTGCTCCTTCTGATGCCGGTGCTGGTGGGGGTAGCTGTAGCTATATCCGTGACGAGTAAGGGAGGACCGTTTTTCCTGCAGGAGAGAGTAACGACCTATGGCAAGCGGTTCAAGATCATCAAGTTTCGTACGATGGTGAAGGATGCTGCCAGCCTGGGAACTGCTGTGACGTCGGATAATGATGCCAGGGTGACGGAGATCGGAGCATTTTTACGGAAATATCGCCTCGACGAGCTGCCTCAGCTGATAAATATCATCATGGGTGATATGTCGCTGGTCGGAGTGAGACCTGAGGTGCCGAAGTATGTTGATAAATATACGCCGGAGATGATGGCGACTTTGCTTCTTCCGGCAGGGGTTACGAGTGAGACCAGCATCAAGTACAAGGATGAGGCGGAGATCCTCGGAGATGCTTCCGGAGATGAGGCGGATTTAATTTATATCGAAAAAATACTGCCTGAAAAGATGAAATATAATCTGGATTATATCAATGGTTTTTTGCTGTTTAGAGACATTAAGATTTGCTTTAGCACCGTAATTAACGTTATAAAGTGAGATTTAACATGCACCACTAAAACAGGATTTAATCGATGGGGTCAGCTGGCATATTTCATGGTTTAGTCTCCCTTTAGTCGGACCAGAGTAAATGCTAATCGGACCGGAGCAGATGTTAGTCGGATCAGAGCAGACGGTAGAGTAAAGACAGTGTTAAAAGTAGGAGCAGAGATAGATCTAATGCAGGAGGATATATAGATGAGCAAGAATAAGAAACCTATGGTTTGGATCATAAGCTACTTTGCGGGTGGACCGTCCTACTGCCCGAGGATACCGGACTACAGTCTGGCGAAGTATCTCAGGGAGCACGGCTATCAGGCTATAGTTTTTGCGGGGAGTGCACTCCACAACACGGATATCAACTTCATAACCGACGGGAGCACGTGCAAGAGACAGATAGTCGACGGCGTGCCATTTGTCTATATCCATACGAGACAGTACGAGGGGATGAAGGGCGAGTCTCTGAGCTTTCTGGATTTTTATTACAATATGATGCGGTGCCATAAGTTCTTCAAAAAGCCGGATATCATCATGGCTGCCATGCCTCAGCCTCTGTCATGTCTGGCGGGGTACAAGATCGCAAAGAAGTACAGGGTTCCGTACATCACCAGCATAGTCGATCTCTGGCCGCTCTCGATAGTGGAGTATGCGAGCTTCTCGGACAGAAATCCCGCGATCGTCTCCATGTACGAGTATGAGAAATGGCTCTACAGGGTAAGCGACGAGCTGGTGTTTACCTGGGAGGGCGCATACGACTATATCATCGACAAGGGCTGGGATGACAAGATCCCGAGATCCAAGTTTCATTATATAAATATCGGCGTCAACCTGAAGGAGTTCTATGACAACATGCAGAACTACACGGTTGATGACCCGGATCTCGAGGACGATGTGTTTCGCGTGATGTATTGCGGCAGCGTACGTACTGCCAACGATATCGGGACGGTGGTTTCGAGTGCGAAAAGCCTGAATGCCGACGGATACGGGGACAGGATCAGATTTATCATATATGGTGATGGTCCGGATCTGGAGATTTTGAAGAAGAGATGCGTGGATGAGGACATCCCTAACGTTGTTTTCAAGGGAAGTATCGATAAAAAGTACATACCGTATGTTCTGTCAAAGAGCGATCTGAACATACTGAATCTAAAGCCTGCCAAGACTCAGAAATACGGCAACAGCTCCAACAAGCTTTTTGAGTATCTGGCTGCCGGGAATCCCGTGATAGCCAATATCGATGAGGGCAAGTACCCGATCATATCGAAGTATGACTGCGGTAAGGTGGTTGAGCCGGGTTCGCCGGAGGCATATGCCAAGGGGATAGAGTATTTTGTCAATCTGAGTGATGATGAGAGGGAGAGATATCGTAAAAACGCAAAAGAGACGGCAAAGCTCTTTGATACCGAGCTTCTGAACGGAGAGTGGGAGAAGCTGATCCGTGAGAGGATAGAGAAGGGCAGAGAGAAAAAATGTTGCTGCAAGGGCGGATGCAGATGCGGTAAATGCTGATCCGCGGAAGGATAGAGAGATGAAAAAGATTATGACGGTGTTCGGAACCAGGCCTGAGGCGATCAAGATCTGTCCGCTGGTGAACGAGATGAAGAAGAGAGCAGGGCTGGAGGTCACGGTATGTGTCACTGCGCAGCACAGACAGATGCTGGATCAGGTGCTGAAGACCTTCAACGTGGTCCCGGACTATGATCTGGACATCATGAAGGACAGACAGACTCTGTTTGATATCACGACTTCGATATTGAACGGTATAAAGACCGTGCTTGAGGAGGTGCAACCTGACGTCGTTCTGGTGCACGGGGATACGTCGACGACTTTTGTGACGGCGCTCGCCTGTTATTATCTGCAGATCCCGGTAGGGCATGTGGAAGCCGGACTTCGTACTTATAACATCTACAGTCCCTATCCGGAGGAGTTCAACAGGGAAGCGGTCGGGATTATTTCTAAATATAACTTTGCCCCGACACTGCTCAGCCGTGACAATCTCATCCGTGAGGGCAAGGATCCGTCAACCATCTATGTGACCGGGAATACGGTTATAGACGCCATGCAGCATACGGTGACGGAGGATTACAGACATCCGGAGCTGGACTGGGTGGGCGATGACAAGCTGATATTTATAACGGCGCACAGACGTGAGAACCTGGGAGAGCCGATGCACAGGATGTTTAGGGCGATCAGGCGTGTCCTGGAGGAGCATCCGGATTGCAAGGCTGTTTATCCGATCCATATGAATCCGGTCGTCAGGCAGGCGGCCGAGGAGGAGCTTTCCGGGCTTGATTCCATACATATCATAGAGCCGATAGAGGTTTTTGACTGTCACAACTTCGAGGCAAGGTGTCATCTGTGCCTGACGGACTCCGGCGGTATCCAGGAGGAGTGCCCTTCCTATGGCAAGCCGGTGCTGGTGATGAGGGACACGACCGAGCGGCCCGAGGGGGTTGACGCCGGGACGCTGAAGCTTGTGGGAACTGATGAAGAGACTATCTACAGGAGCTTCAAGGAGCTTCTGGAGGATGCATCCGCATATGAAAAGATGTCCCGTGCATGCAATCCGTACGGCGACGGGCATGCATGTGAGAGGATAGCGGATATACTGGAGAAGGGCTCGTATGAGCCGTGGGTGCCGGCATAAGCCCGGGTAACGGCTCTGTCCGTTGGATAGATGCTTGTATGTACCCGGAAAAATCTTTAGAGAGTAGGTAACATTTATGGAAAAAAGAAG
>JAFSTZ010000093.1 GCA_017445525.1 Eubacterium sp. | reverse complement strand
GTCTTTGAGAGTTGACTTTTGGCCGGCACCGGCAGATGTTGCTATACATACTGATTGTTTGTGGAACATCTCCCCGACCGGACGATGAGCCATCCAACGATAGCCGTAGTGGTCGAGCAGAGTCTTCATCTGTCCGGTTGCGTGATATACGTATACCGGGCTCTCAAGTATGATCAGGTCAGATGTGTCGATCGCATCAGTTATCGGCTTCAGCTTTTTATAGTGAGGACATAACTCATGACCTTTGTTGAAGCATGTGGTGCAGCCGAGACAGAACTCGCCGAAGTCACGTGGCAGGAAAAACTCAGTGAGGTCTCCGCCGACCTTTTCAGCCAACTGCCTTGCTATATGGCAGGTGGATCCTTCATGACTCTGTCCGTGGATTATCAAAATCTTCATTTGTATACGTCCTCCCTAATAGGACGCCTTCGCCGTCCTGCTTTATGATATCACATTTATATGGAATTGTCAATTTAAGAGCGCTGAGCCTTGACATTTATATAGGAATATTGTATACTAATCATATACAGTAAGAAACCTCTTTTTGATAAATAATATCAACCAAACAGACCGCATAGATTGCGGTAAGAAGCGTAAAATCACGCGGTATAAACGGAGGAAAGCATGAATACGATCAAAGAGCTTCGAACCACAACCAAGATGAGTCAGTCGAAGTTTGCCACATATCTTGGTATCCCGGTTGCAAACATCCAGCACTGGGAGCAGGGTGTTGCGTCACCGCCGACGTATCTCGTTTCGCTGATTACCAGAGTGATGAAGAACGACGGGTTTATAAATGATGATTTGAGTGTAATTCAGAAGGATGCCATCCGCCAGGCGAGAGCGACTCTTGCAGTGGAGGATATGCAGTTTCCGGATCAGTACATCCCAGATATAAAGAGTCTTGTTTCAGGGAAGATCAGCAGGGAAGAGTATCAGGCGAGTATCGTATCGCTGTGAGTTGATCTGTTGTAGTAGAGTGTATTAGCTGAACAGAGGTTTTGTACCAGGCGAGTATCGTATCTTTTTAGTTTGAGGGATATCGTACATGAAAAGTGTTGATAAGTACGTATACCCGGGTACGCGGGTCTTGATAAATAAATACGATTGCCGCGATGCGGAAGAGTTGAAGGAACTTGAGGCGAGATCCACCATGGGAAATCTTGTTTATCTTCAGCTGCACCCCATCAGCGGCAAGTTTGATTTTAAACATTTGAAGGAGATCCACAGGTTCATATTTCAGGATGTCTATGACTGGGCGGGCAAAGTCCGAACTATCGATATAGGAAAGAACAATCTTTTTTGCAGAGCTCAGTTTATAAATGAATATGCCACAGAGGTTTTCGGCGATTTTTATTCATCCTGCTTTGATGCGAGAGAGGACAGGGAGGCTTTTGTCGAGAAGGTAGTCAGTCATTATGCCGACTTGAATGCACTTCATCCGTTTCGTGAGGGAAACGGCAGATCACAGCGTGAGTTCACCAGAGAGCTCTGTCTGAAGTGCGGATATGTGTTTGATCTGACATCGACCTCGTATAAAGAGATGATCGCTGCGAGTGTTTTGTCTTTTGACAAGGGAGATAACACGAAGCTTAAGCATATTTTTGATAAATGTATCGTTCCAAAGGCCGAGTACAGACACCTTCAGGATCGTCTCGGAAATGTTACAATGATCTTTTCACAGGGGGATGTTGATAAACGCTAGTACAGATCAAAACATAGGTTGATATCTGCAAGTACCTACGTTGAAAGGTTATATGATGATGGATACAGTAAAAAGGATTTTTAATATTTTACCGGTGCGGGCAGCTCTTATCTGTGTGCTTGCATTTTTTATTGTATTCTCATGCCCGCTTATGCCGATGCAGGAAGTATATGCCGGAAAGAGCCCGGCTTTGAGCTTCGATAGGGTTACGGTCAGAGTGGGTCAGGTGCATAGGATAAGGATTAAAAATATTTTCGAGGATCAGATAAAAAGCATGACAGTTGAGTCAGACGATCCGAATATACTCAGTGTAAGCCATGAGAAAAAACCGATGTTAACGATACGGGGAAATATCGCATATGAACATGCCACAGTCAAGGCACAGATCGTGACTAAGTATAATATAGCGGGCCGCGACAAGTTTGATTTTTCTCTGAATGTCTTTGTTTATACTGACAGAGAGCTTGCAGAGGAGGGAAGTGCCGGACGTGCGCCTGATTACAGCAAGAAGTCCGACTGGCTGTATCTTCCGAAGAAAGCGAACAAACCTGTCGATACATTTTTTATATACTCGACGCAGTATGATAATGAAGATGCTGATGCACCCGATCTGGCACCGATGGATGATATAAGTCACCGCCTGGGTGCACAGGGTGTTTTTCGCGGACAGGCTCCGCTCTTTAAGGGCGTAACCAATGTCTACGCGCCGTACTATCGCCAGACAAATATGAAGAAATACTCGGAGATGTCGCCGGATCAGGTGATGAAGTACCAGCGCCATGAGCAGAAGCTGGATATTTGTAGGGCTCTTGATTATTATTTTGAGCATTATAACAACGGAAGACCGTTTATCATCTTCGGACATTCGCAGGGTGCGATGATGACGCTGGTTGTTTTGGAGGATTATATGAAGCGCCATCCGGAGTACTACAGGCGCATGCTGGCTGCGTATGCGATCGGCTTCTCGGTGACCAAGACAGATCTTGCATGCTATCCGTATCTGAGATTTGCGCAGGGAGCAAGAGACACGGGAGTTGTTGTTTCGTGGAACACTGAGGGTAAAAAGAATCACGATCAGAGCAACTTTGTTGTGGCACCGGTGGGCTCTATAGCGATCAATCCCATCAACTGGAAACGCGATGAAACATATGCGCCCGCCTCCGAGAACCTGGGTTCCAGAGTGCGTGACCCCATCACCGGAGTCTACAGTATCAGGAAGAGATGGGGAGACGCCAGAGTTGACTTAGATCGCGGAGTTGTCGTCACCAGGACGAAGTTCTCACCGAACACGAAGAAGTATTTATACGGAACAGCGTCCTATCATTCCAAGGATATAGCGTTATACTATATGAATCTCAGGAAAAATATCCGCGACCGGATCAGAGCTTACAGGAAGTCGCATAGAAATGCCACAGCTGCAAGTATAGCTGACTTCAAGCATCTGGACATGCTAAACAGGATGATCATTCCGCACATCGATACATCTGTGACGGCGGAAAGTGACGGAAGCACAGTGAGCAGATAATCCGGTGATATCGGATAGGATGTTTGTCTGCTTGGCCTGACAGCATAACGATGAAAGCTGTTGTATTTCTGTGGATAGTAATTATTTATAACATGAGAGAAAAAATTCTCCTTGACATTTATAGATTATTTTGGTAACATAGAAAAAATTTTTCAAGAATAAAAGCGAAAGGATGGTGGCTATGGCAAGCATAATTGGAGAGGGCATAACATTTGACGACGTACTGCTGGTTCCGGGATACTCTGAGGTGATCCCGAATGAGGTATCACTTAAAACACATCTGACGAAGGATATCGAGCTGAATATCCCCATGATGAGTGCGGGGATGGACACTGTAACCGAGTATCGTATGGCTATCGCCATGGCAAGACAGGGTGGTATAGGCATCATCCATAAAAATATGTCGATCGAGGCGCAGGCTGATGAGGTCGACAAGGTAAAAAGATCTGAGAACGGCGTTATCTCTGATCCTTTTTATCTTTCTCCGGAGCATACTCTGAGAGATGCAAACGAGCTTATGGCGAAGTTCCACATATCAGGCGTGCCTATAACAGAGAAGGGTACCAAGAAACTTGTGGGTATCATCACAAACCGTGATCTGAAGTTTGAAACCGATTTTGATAAAAAGATCAGCGAGAGCATGACAAGTGAGGGGCTGATCACTGCCAAGAAGGGCGTAACGCTTGATGATGCCAAGGATATCCTCGCTAAGGCAAGAAAGGAAAAGCTTCCCATCGTCGATGAGGATGGCAATCTCACCGGACTTATCACGATAAAGGATATCGAAAAGCAGATCAAGTATCCGAACTCTGCCAAGGATTCTCAGGGCAGACTTCTCTGTGGAGCAGGTGTCGGCGTGACAGCAAACATCCTTGACAGGGTAGAGGCACTGGTAAAAGCCAAAGTTGACGTGATAGTTATAGACTCGGCACACGGCCACTCTGCAAATGTGTTAAGATGCGTAAAGATGGTTCGTGATACATATCCGGATCTTCCGATCATAGCAGGAAATGTCGCAACAGGAGAAGCTACCAAAGCACTTATAGAGGCCGGTGTATCCTGTGTCAAGGTTGGTATCGGACCCGGATCCATATGTACTACGAGGGTTGTTGCCGGTATCGGCGTACCGCAGATAACAGCCATCATGGATTGCTATGAAGTAGCTAAAAAATATGATATCCCGATCATAGCTGACGGAGGGATACAGTTCTCCGGAGATATGACCAAAGCACTTGCCGCCGGAGCAAATGTATGCATGATGTGAAGTCTGTTTGCAGGATGTG
>JAFSTZ010000092.1 GCA_017445525.1 Eubacterium sp. | reverse complement strand
TGAACCACGATGTGGAGGAGGCTACGGAGAAGTTTGAGATAGAAGGATCTGCAAAGGCTGCTAAGGAAGAAGAGACGCCTGAGGAGGATATAGCTGCATGGGGAGATGACTCAGGACAGGAGACATCCGAGGATGTCACAGGATCAGACTCGCCCACTCCGACTCCGTTTGAGGGTGAGGTTAAAGAATATACAATATCAACTATGGATTGGAGAAATGACAGGTCTGTTATAGCCGAGTTTTATTACTGGAAGGAGCATCCTGAGCTTAGTCCCATAGCGGTTTTTTATTCGCGGCTGAACGAGCTCAAAGCAAGATCCATACAGATGTCAAGTACTGAGTCCGTTTATGCCGAGACTTTGGAGGATACTGACTGGTATCAGGATGAGGCAGGTTATATCCGTCTTAACCAAGCGTTCCTTGATACACTTGAGACAGATGTTGTTTACACCATGGTTGTTGATTATGAGAGTGCACGATTGAAATTTAATGTGTGCGCAGTAGATGATCTGAAAAAAGTGAGGTACGGTGAGGCTTCATTTTTACCGGGTTACGCAGAGTATCTGAGAAGTGAGCCCGGTGATATCACTGTCGTCATAGCCAATTCGCTTGGCAGAAAGCTGAAAAAGCTTATAGATATAGATACCGGCAAAAAGCTTGATCCGAAGTATTATACTTATGATGAGGAACGGCAGACGGTATGCTTTGATAAGTCGTTGTTTGAGCCTGTGCCGGATGGAGAATATCTGAATTATTATATCATATTTGAGTCAATCCCGGAGATCGAGGATCCGCCCAGGGAGAAAGGTCCGGCTATCACTTTTTGTATTCGTGACAGGGCTTATATCCGTCCGGTTGCAGAGAAAAGCAGTTATACTGTGGCTGCGGATAACTCTGAAGATCTGATGATGCCGATAGAGTTTAACGACGCAAAGGGGAAACTCGAGTATATAACGATCACGGATAACTCGAATGATAAAACAAAAAAATTGAAAAAGAAACAGTATAAAGTAGTAGATGACGGTATAATTATTAAAGAAAAATATCTGCGTACACTGAAAGGTGGGGAGTATGATCTTATATCGGAGTTTGGAGATGTGGGGATCGTGACTCATCTGATCGTATTGTAGTTATTCAGTCGGAAACATTTATATATAATGTTATAAAACGGAGGGATTATGCGGATAAATACATCACAGCTTACCAACGAGATCTGCAGTGCGGACTCTATGGATAAATGGGAGCAGGAGAACGGTGACGATCTGGTAGAGGAGATGAGCCTGGCTGACTTTTTATCGCAGATGCTAGAGGAACACGGCGTAGCCAAAAATGAGGTTATCAAGCTGGCTGATATCGATACGGTTTATGCATATCAGATCTTTCAGGGGAAGAAACAAAAGCCTTCCCGTGACAAGCTCATCAGGCTTGCACTTGCCTGGCCGCTCACGGTTGATGAGACCAAGAGGCTGCTTTACTACGGACAGGCCGGAACGCTGTACCCCAGAGTGAGGCGGGATGCTTATCTGATGTATGCTATACACAATAAGTTTTCGGTGCTTGAGACGGACAGATATCTTTTTGAGCATGGAGAGGCCGCACTTTCGTGATAAAACTTATAAAAAAGTTCAGAAACCACTTGCAATTCGCCGTTTTGCATGGTATACTGTATTTGAGATATTAGCATCTTCTATCAGGACGCTGATATCGGGGAGTGTTTTAGGTGGAGGCTTTCTCCGGGAGAGTCTGACGACACCGGCGCTCCGGATGCAGTAAATATGCACCTCCCACCCGCAGGGATGCACCGTGGGAGAAGCCAAGGAAGGCGTGATTGTTATGGTAGCGGCTTACAATTTGTACCTGGGCGGATACCTGCCGAGACTTGATCCGGTACGAAGTGTCCATAACAGGCAAGAGCTTAAAACTAAATACAAAAACATCGTAAGCATGAACAATTCCAATCCGCAAACGGTGGTTCGCATTTCTAACAAGACACAGGCATATGTGTTGAATGTTAAGGAATTGTCCATGGAACTTGGCGAAGCAACAGAGTCTGTGCTTGGGGAAGGACCGGAGGGTCTTGAGGAAAGTATGGACAGGATGGCAGAAACCTTCAACGAGCTTTTGAGAAAGAGCGACGAGTTTGGGAAAGCGAACGGGAAACCGTCCCGTCCCGGAGGGGAATTGCGCAACATGGTTCGCAAGTTTACCGATGAGTTGACCCGTTCCGGTTTTGAGATCGATGATGAAGGATTTCTGACTCCGCCGAAGGCAGGAGACGGCGAAGAGCTGTTTCCACCGATGGGCTTTGTATCAGAGCTGGGTGCGAAGGCTGAAGAGATGAGCATGAACCCGATGGAGTACGTGGAACAAAAGGTCTATAGCTATGGCCATTTAAGCGGCCAGTATACGGGGACTGCTTATGAGAATTCGTTATACAGCGGGATGTTATTCAACTCCTATTGCTGAT
>JAFSTZ010000091.1 GCA_017445525.1 Eubacterium sp. | reverse complement strand
GGCATAGGCGGAGGCAAAAGAAGCTATGATCCGCCTTCGATGCTGAGAGCTATGATTTTAGAACACGATAAATAAGTACACGCATAAAAAAAGCCCGCACCCGGATCACTTCTTCAGGTGCGAGCAGTAACATCGTACTCATATTTCTGATATGCATTTATGATGGTCGTATCACCGTGAGTATCGACCCTCGGCTGATTATACGCATAGCTCATATGCACATGACCATGTGCAAATACCTGCGGCGTAAACTCATCCAAAAGCCCGTGAAAACACTTGAATCCACGATGCGGCAGATCGGTGCTGTCATTTATATCCGCCGCCGGAGAGTGCGTGACCAGGATGTCAAGTCCCTTCTTCCGCTTTATCCGGCGTCTCAGCTTTTTGACTCTCTTTGACATATCCTTCTCGGAGAACTGATAAGGTCCCCCGCTGTACTCCATCGAACCTCCGAGTCCCGCTATACGCAGTCCCTTGCACACATAGACCTGATCTTCTATGCATATACAGCCATCTGGCGGAGTTTTGTCATATACTTTATCATGATTTCCATGTACATACAGGATATCACCCTTAAAATAGGTCGCAAGAAAAGAGAGGTACTGGGGCGGCAGATCACCACAGGAGATGATCAGATCGATCCCCTCCAGTTTGCTCTTTTCAAAAAAGTCCCATATACCTTTGTCCGGTTCATCAGCAAGAAACATTATACGCACTGATTCGCTCACTTTTTCCCCCATTTTCCCTTATCTTATCATATCACGCAGCTCATATTATAACTGTCAGACAGTTACTGTTCACGGCTTAGCACGCTGCGCCTATCCGTAGCGAAGCAAAGGTGTCACCCCACTTCATCAGTCCTTAACTTTGTCCACTCCCTGTATCTCTACCAGGCTTTTAGCATCATCTGACAACTCATCCATAACCGGGATAAACCCTACAACGTTGTCAGCCAGCCAGTCCATGGTCATGATCTGTTCCGATGTCATCCTGTCAGTCACCTTTATATAATGTGTCCCGTCCTTTGTATACCTCATCCCGGCAAACGGATCGAACTCTCCGGAGCAAATACCGCTCTTTAACAGCTTTATCAGTCGTACCGTATCGGGAGGAAGCGTCTTTGAGCAGATCACATCGATAAGCCCTGAGGACATCCCCCACCAGTCATTCAGCGATTCATTCTCGCCGTCAGACTCCTGTTTCCACTTGCCACTGAGGATGCTCGCGATAGTCTTCTCATAGTAGACACCCCAGTCGTATACCGGCATAGCCAGACTGTCAGATCCCTCGGCATGAGGATCATACAGGCCAAACTTCATGGAATCGGAGTCGGGTTTTATGAAGTATCTTCCGGAAACCAGAGCTACATCCACACCCCTGAGAAGCTCATCCTGCCTTTCGGAGTTTATGTTCGCCCACTTCAGGTAAACCTTTATATCCGGATTCACCATCTTTGCTCCGAGAGCAAAAGCATTTATCCCGGCTATGGTGCCGTAAACCGGATAGTCGGCTATATACTCGAGAGGCTTGCCGCCCGATATGATCCCGGCCAGCGCCCCTATCAAAAACTCAGCCTCATACATCCTTCCGTAGTAGGTTCTTATATACCTCGCATTGGTATTTAGCGAGCAGTTCAGTATATTTATCTTCGGATGATCAAGTGCGTATTTCATACTGGTTCCGACCAGCTTCGCAGACGTGGAAAAGATAACCGTGTTTCCGTCAACCACAGCCTGCTCAAAAAGCTCCATCTCCTTCTCACGAGTATCAGCCTCAAAGTAGGATGTTACCTCAACCTTGTGATTGAATGCCTCCTCAAGATGATTTGCCCCCAGATCGTGGCCGTAGGTCCAGCTCGACGTCGCCGCTGTCTTTGCATGTATAAATGCAACCTTGAGCGGAGCCGTGTTGATCCCCGGTGACAGAAGCTTCTTGACCAGCGGAGCCTTCTTCTCCTCCTGCCCCGCATCCATGATCAGCTTAACCTCCGGCTTGTGCGGGAAATACACGAAATCACTCCAGGTCTTCCCTATCTCCGCCTGCAGCTCATCTGAAGATTTGTTTCTGATCTCCTTCATCTCATGCAGATCGAGATACAGCAAAAATGCATCCGCAGGTGAAAGATGCAGCTTGTCGCCGCCCTTTTTCTTAAATGCAGTCACAAACTTTACATAGTCGGACCTGAACTGCTCCTTTTTCTCCTCATCATAGTCCTCAGCTGTCTCGACCTCCATCTTTTCAAGAAGCTTTTGATAGCTTCCCGGCTGTGTAAATACTATGTTATTTATCTGAGTCTTATCATAAAAATCCAAAAACTCATAATAAATAGCATTTTCTTCCGAATCATCTCTCTTCGGTATAACCCTTATCACGTTACCCGGAACCGTGATGGCATCGACCGCCTTCAGGACACTCACACGCTTGTTTCCCTCAAGCACGTAGAATCTGTTCAAAAACTCATATGCCTTGATAGGGTCGTGTATGCCCTCCTCCATATGTGACTCATAGAGCTGGGCCCATTTATATGCAAACTCGGAGTCCGACGGCAAAAGCGGCATAAAGTTTGCAGCAAATGCCTGAGTCCTCCCCTCAGTCTTGGTTCCCATGATCTGGTTGAGCGGGATATCGACCAACCCCAGGTCAACCTCCTTCAGCACCTCCGTATGAGAAAGGATCTCATCGAGCACCCAAAGATACGGCCATTCTCCGTGCATGGTCTTGTTGCGATATTCCTTCATCGCAAGCTTATATACTTTTTCATAAACACCTATATCCATAATAATTCCTTATCCGAGCCTGTTATGACGACATTCTGTCTCTCAAATGCCGTAGGCTCTGTTTTGCAGGGATACATCTCCACATTTTTAAAGTTATTCCTCATGATCTCATACTCCAGGATGCCGGGCATCGAGTTGGCGCCCTGCAAAGCCGTTATGATATTCATGATATAGATCCCGCCGGGGTTCAATCTCTTTTTGATCAGTTTTACCTGCCTGTCCTTGAGCAGGTCATCATCCATACGGTTTGCGATATATGCATCATTTATGATAAGATCGTAACACTTTTCGGTTCTCCTCAGATATTCGTTCGCATCCTCGATAAATACTTCCATCCTCCGGTTCTCGGTCAGATGATAGTTCCTGTACAGATCATCCAGATAAAAATACTTGAGTGCAAGCTGATACATCAGCGGATTGAACTCGACTACATCGATGTTTTTATCGGGAAAAGCACTGATGTAGTATTTCGGGATTGAAAACCCGGCTCCGCCCAACAACAGAGTATCTCTGATCTCCGGATGCCTGACCACCGGCGCCACGAGATCCCTCGTGTACTTGAAATACAGCTCATAGTGTCTGCCGTCCTCGATATACGCCGCCGATTCCCTGATCTCATCAACGAGCAAAAGCCTCAGCAGCTCATTCTTCTCTATGACTTCCTTTACCTCGATGCGACCGTAGCCCGACTCATTTTTCATAAAAATGGTCCGGCCGGATCTGGGGAAAACATTACTCTTTGCAAACACCGTAAACCTGACTCCTGTAAAAAAATCCGTATCGATGATAAGCCATGATACGGATCTGATAAAGACATATCGCCGTCTGCAGCCGATCCCGAAAACGTGGGATACCGGCCACAGACTGCTACATATATACATGATTCAATTGGTAATCTCAGACCGGGATATTCCCGTTCAGCTTATCGACGATAGTCGGAAGCTCGGCATCCACCTTGTCGTTCGGCAGCTGGCAAGTACCTGCATTGGCATGTCCGCCACCACCGTAGCTGAGACAAAGATCTCCGATATTGACCTTTGAAACTTTGTTCACGATAGACTTTCCGATCATGACTGCAGTATTCTGTTTCTTGAATCCCCACGCCACATGCACGCTCATCTCGATCTCCGGATGCATCGCATAGATCATAAAGCGGTTTCCGGTGTAGATAGTCTCCTCATTCCTGAGGTCGATGACAGCTACTCTGTCATATATGGTCGTAACTTTCTCCAACTGCTCCTTGAAAAGCTTCTGCTGCTCAAAGTAGAGAGCAACTCTCTCCTTGACATCCGGAAGCTCAAGCACCTGATCTATGGAGTGCTCAACACAGTAATCGATAAGCTCCATCATCAGCTGGTAATTTGAGATCCTAAACTCATGAAAACGTCCGAGTCCGGTACGTGCATCCATAAGGAAGTTGAGGAGTACCCAATCCTTTGGCTCAAGTATCTCATCAACAGTAAAATCAGCACTGTCACCCTTATCAACAGCTACCATGATCTCGTCGGACACTCTGGTAAATGTCTTTGCTCCGCCATAGTAATCATATACCACTCTGGCTGCGGACTTTGCATCGCCGTCTATGATAAACTTATCCTTGGCAAGCTCGGGATCCACACGTGAAAGCTCACTCTCATGGTGATCAAATGCGAGACTGACACGCGCATCAAAAGGAAGGTTTGTCGTGATATCGTTATCACTCAACTCGATCTTCCCATCCTGAACATCCTTTGGATGAACAAATGTAATCTCATCGATCTCATCAATCTCCTTCAACAGCATCGCGCATACAAGGCCGTCAAAGTCACTTCTTGTTACAAGTCTCTTACTCATATGAGCCTCCTCACGTAGTACCATTTACTGATCCGAACACGGCCGCACAGTCCGTAATATCCGTATGACTTTCCAAACCAAACGACCGTCTATGATTATAACATAAATTCGGTTGGTTGACAAGTGCAAATTTTTTTCATAAATGTTCCATAAACTCTTTACAAACACTGAAAAAAATGATATCATAACTATAACTAGCCAATAGCATGCGCCGTGGCAATCCCGGTATGGGGGATAAACGCTCTGATGCGTTTACCTGCTCGAGTATCGCGATATGAGTCATCTACTCCCGCGTTTTCCCTTGCTTCCTCAGGGATATGACAGGATGTCAGCCACAGGATTTGAGAGGTTCATACCTCATCCGGGCGCTTTATACAGAACGGAGGTCTATTATGAGTGATAGTATGGGTATTTCAGCCGCTTCCGGCGGCACAGGGTATTACACAGCCGCCATCGCAAGCGGCAGCAAGGTTATGAGCGCAGCCGATGACGCAGCGGGACTTGCCATCGCAGAGAAAGAAAACTCCCAGATCAACGGACTTGATCAGGGTGGAAGAAACGCAAAAGACGTTATTTCTATGCTTAACACTGCCGATGGTGCTACTGACAAGATCGCTGATTCACTCAGCCGCATACGTACACTGGCTGTACAGGCACAGAACACTGCCGTACTCACAGATGATGACAGACGTATGATCCAGGATGAGGTCGATCAGTTGAAACAGGGTATCGCTGATACCGCAAGGAACACTGAGTTCAACAAGAAACCTCTCCTTGATGGCAGCTATGACGGATACTCTCAGACAGGAGCAAACGAGGGGCAGGGCAAGAACATCGACATAGGTGATGCCACACTCGAGGCTTTGGGCATAAAGGATTTCGATGTGTCATCTAACGATCGTTCCAAAAACTCGGTTGACATCATAGACAACGCTCTTTCATCGATCGCTGACACGAGAGGAAAGATCGGAGCTCAGACGAACGCCATGGAGTATTCCATTCAGTACAACGCTATCGAAAGCGAGAACCTCACCTCTGCCACGAGCAGGATCGAGGATGCGGATATCGCAGAGATGGCATCAAAGCTCTCAAAGGAGAGCCTGCTTCAGACATATCAGAACATGATGCAAAAGAAGCAGCAGGAGGAAGAGGCAAAGAAGTT
>JAFSTZ010000090.1 GCA_017445525.1 Eubacterium sp. | reverse complement strand
GTGCAGGCGGACGACCTCGACGAGATCCAATCCGATCCTATCAGTGCCAAAAATACTGAACCGGCCGTCGATAGACTTTGCAGCCTCTACATGGTTGATCTGCCCGGATACGGATATGCAAAAACATCCAGAGAGAATACAGAAAAATGGATGACCATGATCAGGAAGTATTTAGAATCCTCCAAGGCTCTCAGGATGGTATGTCTTTTGATTGACAGCAGGCGTCCTCCCTCTGAGCTGGATAAGGAGCAATTCAAACTGCTGTATTCGCTTGGATTCAATCCGCTCATCATAGCGACCAAGACCGACAAGCTCAAGAAAAATGAAAAGAAAAAGTGTATAAAAGCCATACAGACTGCTTTCAATAAAGAGATAAGCCTTCTTCAGAGCAATGATAATACTTCTCAAGAATCTGACATCACGCCTGATGATACAGAGATTCCGGTTATAGCTTTTTCATCAACAACCGGAGAAGGCGCGCGCGAGATAGATGATTATCTGCGTTTGATACTTTGATCTATGTATGTCTGTGCTTTCATAACAGAATCGGCTTTATTTACTCAATAATCAAGTAACAGTTTTATGTGGAGGTAACCGTGTCAGATTTTGAGATAATCAGACAGGTCGGTGCGCAGATCGCCTGTCACTATAAAAACAACGAACTACTCCGCGGACGCGAAGGGCGCAGACTCCCCGACAGATCCGTGATCATAAATCTGCTTAAAGAACTTCGCAAGCTGATGTTTCCCGGATACTTTCTGGACTCGGAGATGATAGGCAGAGATCCGGATGAATACACCGAGGACAGACTGTACAATATACGCAGACTCATCTCCGAACAGATCGCACTTGCCATATCCTACGGGGAAGACTGCAACTGCAGAGATGATGGCAAATGTGTAGAAAAAGCAAAAGAGATAGCAGGTGAGTTTCTTGCCCAGTTGCCCCGCATACAGATGCTTCTTCTCAAAGACGTCGATGCCGGCTATGACGGGGATCCGGCTGCTCAAGACAAGGAAAGTGTCATCTTCTCCTATCCCGGTCTCTACGCAATCTTCGTATACAGGATTGCGCATGAACTCTACACAAGAAACGTGCCATTTATACCGAGGATCATGACAGAGTATGCACACTCCAGAACCGGTATAGATATCAACTCCGGCGCAACAATCGGTGAATACTTCTTCATCGATCATGGCACCGGCGTGGTCATCGGAGAGACAACCGAGATCGGCGACCATGTAAAGCTCTATCAGGGAGTGACTCTGGGAGCACTCTCCACCAGAAAAGGTCAGGCGCTCCGTGGTACAAAGAGGCATCCGACCATCGAGGACAATGTCACTATATATGCCAACTCAACTATACTTGGCGGAGAAACCGTGATCGGACATGACTCCGTTATCAGCGGAAACACATTTATCATAACATCCGTTCCCGCCGGCACCAAAGCATCATCGGACCTTCCTGCTGTCAGACTCATGCCGCAGTACGAAGTGCCGTACTACGGGGATAACATTTGAGCGATAAAGCGTGAGGCTGTACGAAGTATGTAGACATCGGATGCTTGCATCCGGATGTATACATGCGAGTACA
The DNA here is from genome assembly GCA_017445525.1 of Eubacterium sp. Classification (GTDB taxonomy): domain Bacteria; phylum Bacillota; class Clostridia; order Lachnospirales; family Lachnospiraceae; genus Eubacterium_F. Next base: position 2,374 of record JAFSTZ010000090.1, on the reverse strand, counting down.
GGTGAACCTAACGGACAACGAGAGTCCGTCAGGACTCGAGTCTGCTCCGTTAGGACTCACGCGTAGGAAGAACTTATGAAAAAAACAGAACTAGCGCTCCTCATCATCGAGCGCCTAACGGACAAATACCCCGATGCCATCTGCTCTCTCGATTACGCAGAGCCATGGCAGCTGGTCATCGCGGTGCGACTATCTGCACAGTGCACCGACGCAAGAGTCAACATAGTAACAGAAAAACTGTTTAGTAAATACCCGACCATGTCGGCGATCGCCGAAGCAGATATCGATGAACTCACTGATATGGTACGACCTTGTGGCCTGAGTGCTTCAAAGGCAAGAGATATAAAGCAGTGCATGACTGAACTCATCAATGCGCACTCGGGCAGGGTTCCCGATACCATGGAAGAACTGCTGAAACTTCCCGGTGTTGGCAGAAAAAGCGCCAACCTGATCTTAGGCGATGTATACGGGCAGCCGGCAGTAGTGACAGATACTCATTGTATCCGTATCACGGGCAGGATGGGACTGACAGACGGAAGCAAGGATCCCAAAAAGGTCGAAGATCAATTAAGGAAGATACTTCCGCCTGACAGATCAAACGACTTCTGTCACAGGCTCGTGCTCTTCGGCAGAGAAACCTGCACAGCGAGGAGTCCAAGATGCGAGACTTGCTGCTGCAATGATATATGCAGAAAAAAAATATAAATGCATTTAATTGCGAATTCGCGTATGATGACCATAAAAGTGAATGCGCATATAAATGTCACTATTTATATATAGCAAAGGAGGAATCATGAAAAGACTTAAACCGGAACAAAAAAAGTACTTCTATCTGGGCATAACCCTGTTTATCTCACTATCATTGGTTGTCATAGTGAGTACATTTTTCCAGGAAGCCCGCATAGTGGTTACACTGATCAAAAACATCTTTGGTGCGCTGAGCGCGGTTTGGATCGGAATCATCATCGCTTATCTGATAAATCCGATCGTGAAGTTTTTTGAAACAAAGATATTCCTAAAACTGTTCAAACAAAAACATAAAGGCCTGGCAAGGGCGCTTTCAGTTGTTTTATCGATCGTCCTGTTACTCGCGTTTTTGATCTTCCTGCTGCTGATGATCATCCCGCAGCTGGTTGAAACCATATACACTCTTGTAAGAAATGTTCCGAGCTACTGGAGCACTCTCGAAAGCTGGATAAAAGGATTCGCAGAAGCAAATCCTACATTCGGAGAACCCATACTCAATTTCCTGGACGGAGCTTACGACAAGCTGATGATCTGGCTGCAGCATGATCTTCTGCCATCGGCAAATCTCCTCGGAACTGCAACCGGCGCACTGATGGGAGCAGTCTCCGTACTTATGAACTTCTTTATCGGACTCATCGTATCCATCTACCTGTTGTGCGATAAAGAAAACTTCCTGATGCAGACCAAAAAGGTTATGGCAGCTACATTCAGCAAGAGAAACTACACAAGGATACTCAATGTTTGCTCAGAAACCCATCACGTATTTGGTGAGTTTATCACAGGAAAGATACTTGATTCGCTGTTAGTCGGCGCGGTAACATTTGTATTTATGTGGATAGCGGATATCCCGTACGCAACACTGGTCTCCGTACTGCTGGCAGTATGTAACCTGATACCGATATTCGGTATGTTCATCGGTATCATCCCGAGCGCACTGCTGATCCTGGTCATCGATCCATTCAAGGCGATATTGTTCGTAGTAGTCATTGTTATTTATATGCAGATCGACGGAAATGTCATCAGCCCGAAGATCCTCGGCGAGTCCATCGGACTGAAGAGCTTCTGGATACTGTTTTCCATCATCCTCTTTGGCGGTCTCTTCGGCGTCGTGGGTATGCTGATCGGTGTTCCGGTATTCGCTATGATCTACAGATATGTGACGTTCCTTATGAATAAACGTCTGAAGAAAAAGAACCTGCCTCAGGAAGCGTATGCATACGCAGGCGGCCCGATGGACTACCCTCCTACGACCGAGTCACCTGAAGGTGGAAAGACAGACGAAACTACAGATGATGAAGCCGGATCTACCATATCTGATATAATCAATGATTTTACAGACGGCGAGGATTCCGAACAAGATAAAAACTAAAGATGCACAGGAAATACTTTTCCAAATAAATCCTGATTTTGATAAAATGCTGATTTTGATAAAAAATCACTTGCATTTTCATCTCAACTATGGTATCATAGTCAAGTCTGCGGATGAGTCCGTGCAAGACTGTGATACCACTAAGGCCCCATGGTCAAGCGGTTAAGACACCGCCCTTTCACGGCGGTAACACGGGTTCAAATCCCGTTGGGGTCACTTCTTTTCAGATAAATATTATGGCCCGGTGGTTCAGTTGGT
>JAFSTZ010000089.1 GCA_017445525.1 Eubacterium sp. | reverse complement strand
CACGTCAACACCTATATACAGATAGTCATCACTTGTCTGAAAATCAGTTATATGTCTCTTTGCTCTGAAGTAAGTATCCCTGTCACCGTAAAAGTCCAGATGATCCTCGTAAAGATTCAGAAACAAAGCCGTATGCGGAGATATCGACATATATGCCAGCTGGTGGCACGACATCTCAAATACCGCCACCGCGTCTCCCTCTGCCATCTCATCAAAGTAGTCAAGACACGGCACTCCGATGTTTCCAACCAGAAAGGCGGTGCTCTCTTCAAAACAAGTCTTCAATACATGGTGCAGAAGACATGTCGTCGTACTCTTGCCCTTCGTCCCGGTGATGCCGACAACCCTGTCACGAAACGCCTCCACAAACAGCTCCGTCTGTGATGTAAGCTTTGACAGTATGGGATCACCTGACTGGAACTGCTCTCTGATCGCATGCTCCAGACGGATGCCGGGACTTTTAAACACATAGTCATATCCGTCCCAGTCAACCTCATCAGGCTTCCCCTCAAAGATATCCACTGATGCTGCCACCGGATGCTTTTTAAAGAACTCCTCTGTCGACTTTCCTTCTCTGCCGTACCCCCAGATGAGAATCTTTTTATCCCGGTATTTTTCAAGCGCCCGCTTGCTGTTATCGTCCATCAGATCAACTATCCTTTATCACTATTTACGAGACACAACATGAGATAACATCAATCTTCCACCGAATCATGCCAACGCATATGCTGAAACTCAGTAACTCTCGCCAAACGCCGGCGGGACTCTCTCGAATCCTGTCTCCTGCAGCTTTGCCTGCCAGTCCTCATAGGTGAAGGCATCGTACCAGAGGTCATCCTGATCGTAAGATGAGTCGTGATAACAATAGCCGGCGATCTTGTCTTCTTTATCAAAAAGTGCGTAGAGCTCCACCTCACTGCGCACACCAAACGGCACGGACAGATCAAAAACAAAATACCTTCCGGCAACTACATACGGCGCGGACTCTCCTTTTTTCTTCTTTGACAGATCGGGCTCGACCCCGATGTACGCTATATGGTTTTCTTTTGATATATAAATATCCCGGAACCTGTCTCTCTTAAGCCCGGTCTTGACAGATACGACTTTACCCGTATCATATTGATATGCATAAATCTTGTTTCCTGCCAGCATATCCGAGATGCCGTCTCCGTTGAAGTCAATATAACATGGCTTGTAGTCAACAGTGGAATCCAAGCCGGCTATATACTCATCAAGCGCACTCAGAGCCTTCTGCTCGGTCTCCTCGGCTGACAGGACCTTCACCTTGTAGACGTATTTCTCCTTTTTACCGGGTCGTACGGTAACCTTGTAGGAGCCTGCCTTCTTGCCCTTAACGTAAACTCCGTTGTAAGAGTCGTCGGCATAACTGTAGATCTTTTTTATATTAGCCTCGGGTTTGACGATCGCCTCGATACCCTCTTCATCCGAGACCTTTACACTGCGGAACTTTATAAACAGCTCGGTATCCTCGATAAGGACGGTACATCCCTCTACGACGGTGTACTTCTTGTTCTTCTTTGCATGCTTGACATCTGATGTAGACCTAAGATCTACACACTTCAACGCACTGCCTACCTGCGCCGCATCAGCCTGTATCACCGGCAGTCCGCCTGCAAGCAAGGCCGCAGCCATGCAGATCGCCGATATTCTACGTAATTTATGCATATAATTCCTCCAAATAGTTAAAAGTCCAGTCACCCAATTGTGATTATACACATATTTTTCAAAATTTGCAACGAATTTTTAAGCTCTAAGATAAAAACAGCCCGCCGGACTGTTTTCGTGCATGCTACCGCTCGCTGTAGGCATCATGCCCCTCGTGATCGATAACAGCTATCACCGGCAGGTTCTCAACCCTCAGTCTGCGGATCGCCTCGGTCCCGAGATCATCGTATGCGATGACCTCAGCCTCCTTTATACACTTCGACAGGAGTGCCCCGGCACCGCCTACCGCCGCAAAGTAAACGGCGTCATTTCTCTTCATCGCCTCGACAACAGCCTCACCACGGCGACCCTTTCCTATCATCCCCTTCAACCCGAGGTCTAGCAGCCTCGGCGTATACTTGTCCATCCTGGTCGATGTGGTCGGTCCCGCCGAGCCGATCACCTGTCCCTCTCTCGCGGGCGTCGGTCCCAGATAGTAGATGGTCTGCTCCCTTATATCAAAAGGCAACGCTGTTCTCGCCTTTTCCTTTCGCTCTTCGGTAAACTCAAACTCCTCGCTCATAAACTCCTTTGGTGTCACCCCGAGAGCCTCCGCCATCGTCTCGATCATCCTCCCGTGCGCAGCATCCCTCGCGGTGTAGATTACCCCACTTATGTAGCAGTAATCCCCCTTTTTAATATCCACCATCTCGCCGGCTGCCTCCGGTAGTGTTAAATATCTATCCATGTTGATTCTCCCCCATCAAATCTTTGTCGTTATATGCCTATTTACATGGCAGCAGATATTTACTGCCACCGGCAGCCCGGCGATATGCGTCGGATATGTTTCTACATTTAAGCCGAGCGCCGTGACACTGCCACCCAGCCCCCCGGGTCCGACACCGAGAGCATTTATCTTTTCAAGCATCTCACTCTCGAGTTCACGCACCCACGGCAAGTCGGACTCTGAGTCAAGCTTCCTGGTCAGCGCCTTCTTCGCGAGCAGAGCGCATTTTTCAAAGGTTCCGCCGATGCCTACGCCGATCACAACCGGCGGGCATGCATTCGGTCCCGCTGCTGCTACGGCATCCAGGATCACCTGCTTCACTCCCTCGATTCCATCAGCCGGCTTAAGCATCTTCAGCACGGACATGTTCTCACTGCCGAAGCCTTTTGGCGCAAGAGTGATCTCAAACTCATCCCCCGGCACCACTTCGTAGTGGATCACTGCCGGAGTATTATCCTTCGTATTCACGCGCTCGATAGGATCGCCGACCACTGACTTCCTCAGATAACCTTCCTCATATCCCTGACGGACACCCTCGTTCACGGCCTCCTCGATAGACCCTGTGACATGCACATCCTGTCCCATCCGTATAAATACGACCGCCATCCCGGTATCCTGACAGATCGGGATCTTCTCCTCGCCGGCAATCTGCAGATTCTCCTGCAGCTGTCCCAGGATCCGCTGCCCGATCGGCGAGTCCTCTCTCCCGGCCGCAGCTTCCAACGCACCGGACACATCCTCAGACAGATGCGTATTTACCTCCATGCACATCCGCTTCACTTCTTCGGTTATTCGCTTGCTATCGATCTCTCTCATTTCTCAGCCTCTTCCTCATACTTTTTATGGATATTGTTGATATCTTCAGTGGAGCCGCCACCCGTGTCGTCAGGCGCTCTGAATTTCCCTTGTTCTACGAGTCGCAGGAAAGCATCTACCACGTCCTCGGTCAGTTGAGTTCCGGAGGCCTCCCTGATGATGGAAACCGCTTTCTCGAAGTTCATCCTTTTACGATAAGGCCTGTCAGAATACATCGCGTCAAAGGTGTCTGCTACTGCGATTATCTGAGCCACTCTCGGTATCTCGTCTCCCTTAAGCCCGTCCGGATACCCTCTGCCATCGGGTCTTTCGTGATGCGAGCCTGCGCCTATCGCAAGATCCGGCATGATGCTGATATCCTTCAGTGCGTCGCGTCCGAGTGTGGTATGGGATTTTATGGTCGCGAACTCCTCATCGGTCAGCTTGCCGGGCTTGTTCAGAACCTCAGCCGGTACACCGATCTTGCCTATGTCATGCAGCAGCGCTATATTAAAGTAATTGTTTACGGTCTCCTCATCATAGCCTAATTCTCTTGCGAGCATAGCAGTATACTTTGCAACTCTTGCGGAGTGACCGTTTGTGTATTTATCCTTCATATCTATGGTACGCGCAAAGGCTCTTACTATTTCGGATATAAGTTTTTTATCCCGCTCCTGCTTTGCTTTGTATTTTTTGATCCTTGTAAAAGCTATAACTGCTATGATGCCGCCGATCACCAGCACGGTCAGGATGATGACTAAGATACTGAACCATAGCTGCTCATATATCGCTTTTTCTTTATTTATCGTGATGCTCATCGTCTGCTGAAGCTCTCCGGTAGATGAGTTTATCACCGACAGTCTGTAGACGTACTGTCCGCCGGCGATGTTTGTATACCTGACAGGCTTCATCTCGTCCTTTAAGACGATATTGGCTTTTTTATCTACTCCTTCAAAGTAATACTTCAGTTTAGGATTCTGCATGGAGTAAGTAAGTGCATATCCGTATATGGTGATCTCATCAGCCGATGAAGGCAGATCTACATGATCCTCCTTGACGTAATAACGCTCCCCATCAGCCTCGATATACGGAACACTGAGTTTTATCTCATGCTCCATATCAAAGTAATTATTTATATTTACTGAGAACACGCCTTCTCTGGCAGCAACATAGAGTGTACCCTCAGCCGCGAGCGCACTGTAGGCGTTGACTGTAGGCATACTCGGCATGCCCTTGCTGTAGTCATATAACAGGTATTCATACTCTTCTTTATCTATCATATCCTGCGCTTTGACAACATAGATTCCGTTTGATGCAAGTATCCAGGCATTCTCTCCGCTGTCAAAATAGATATCATAGTTGTTGCTGTACGGAAATCCTTTTACGGTATTTATCTTTCCGTCCTTCAGATACTGGATGGAGTTTGAAGTTATGATCCAGAGTACATTTCTGATATCATCTCTCTTCACTCTGAGTATAACATCGGAGGTAAGTCCCTCCTCTCTACCGAGATGTACCAGGGAGTTTCCTTCAACCTCATACATCCCGTCACCATCTGTACCGGCATATATCTTCCCTTCAAACTCACCGGCAGTCAGCACATATCCTGTCATACCGGAACTCTCGCCGATGGTTCTTTCTATCTCTTTATCCTTTATCAGAGCGATACCGCCGTTTGTTGCAACAAGTATCGACCCGTCCTCAGTTTCACAGGTCATACGGATCTCATTGCTCGGCATCCCGTTATTTTTATTGAAATACGAGATACTTTTATCTGCGCTGTAACAGATCAGTCCTATATCGTTGTTATAGCAGGATATCCACAGATTGCCCTTTGTATCCTCCAACAAACAACGGATACGGGAGTTGCCGATGGTTTTTGTCAGTTCATCACTCACTGATTCACTGTTTTTGTTCAGGATCTGCAGACCGTTGTCAGTGCCGATATACAGATACCCGTTATGAAGACATGTGGCATTGACCACAGACTGCCTGAGAGCGCTGTGATCGGTGATATTGGTAAACTTGTTTGATACTATCTTCATGACACCCTGACGTGTCGAGGTGAACCAGAGATTGCCCTCATAATCCTCCTCCATATTGGTTATCGCCGAATCCATCGGGAGATTGGTCAGCGCATGGAAACCTGCCGACTTGTCCAGCCAGCCAACTACATCATCATACAGTATCCATACACGTCCCGATGCGTATGTTATGGAGTTTATAGGCTTACGTTCGTTGCTCTCATCATTTATATTTTTATTGACGAGATATCTGGCATTCATCCTTTTCAGCGTAGCAAAACTGTCGTCAAAACTGCCGGTCGCCATATCTCCGCTGACAGTTCCCAGATAGACCTTTCCCGGCTCATCCGGTATGGGATAGATCGCTGAGACAGTCCCGAGACCTATCTCCTCGCTGTTTACGCTGGAGTTTACGCTCAGATCCTTTATACGAAAAATAGCCCCGCTCCAGGTTATGCCATAGATGCTGTCATCCTCTGCGACAACAAGCTCCATCACATAATCCGTGTTCAGCATGGGGTTATCAAGCTTATGAAAGCCCATCTCGGGATCGATATAGTAAAGACCCTTTGATGTGCCAACTATTATGTTTTTGTTCTCATCCTCAACGATGGAACGGATACTCGAACTGCTCAGTCCATCCTTGTAGGTATAGTGCCAATACTCGTCATTTTTAAAAGCGACGATACCGTTGTCATTGGTTCCCGCCCAGATACGTCCGCTGCTGTCCTCAAACAGCGTATTTACACTGGTGATAAAATCCGGCTCCGTTATACGCTCAAACGAAGTCCCGTCGTAGCGGATCAGACCAGAGTATCCACCTATCCAGACGAACCCATCGGAAGAAGACAGTACTGTATTTGCATCCGAAGTCGGAAGTCCGTTGGTCCCGTCATACAACTCTACCGAGTAGCCCTGATCCTTGCCCTGGTGAGTTACCGCTGCCCCACCGCCGCTTGGCTCCGTCCGTTCCGCCGCAGCTACCGGAGTATTTATAAAAATGCCAAGACTTAAAGCTACCACTAACACAGTACGAAGTATTTTTCTCATGGAAAATACCCCCTCAATTTAAGTTATGAAAACTCCGGGTATACACCCGGAGTCCATTATGTCATCTCTTTTCGTTATCCGGTTCTTCGCCACCGTCATCTCCGACCGGCTTTGATGCCTGTTCTTCCGTACCGGCTTCATCAGCCTCCTGATCGCCCGTTTTCTCACCCTCCGGCTCGATATCCTCTCTAACCTTCGCTATGGAAGCTATACGGGTATCCGAATCCTTGTCTATATCCATCAGTTTCACACCGGATGTGATACGGCCGAGAACACGCATATCACTTATATTCATACGGATGATCACGCCCTCGTTGGTGATGAGCATGATCTCACGATCCTCATCAAGACACTTCGCTCCGACTATGTCTCCGGTCTTATCCGTGATCTTATAACACTTGACACCCTTGCCGCCGCGGTGCTGCGCCTTGAACTCATCCACATCGGTTCTCTTGCCCATACCATATTCGGTAGCAAATACGATCGCAGATCCCTGCGTATCCAACTGCATGGCCACGACCTCATCACCCTTCATCAGGTTGATACCTCTGACACCTATGGATGCTCTTCCGACTATACGTGCCTCCTTCTCAGGGAAGCGGATACACATACCTTTTTTGGTGATAAGTATGATATCGTTGGTATTATCCGTGAGCTTAACCTCTATCAGCTCATCATCTTCTCTCAGGTTTATGGCGATAAGTCCGGACTTGCGGATATTTTTATAATCATCCAGCTTTGTTTTCTTTACGGTACCGTTTTTGGTAGCCATAAAGAGGTATTTCTCCGTATCAAATGCGTGCATGGCTATCATCGCCTGGATCTCCTCGCCGGGCTCCAGCATCAGAAGATTGATGATGGCCGTGCCTCTCGCAGTACGCCCTGCCTCCGGTATCTCGTATGCCTTGATACGGAAGCACCGTCCGGTATTTGTAAAGAACATGACGTAGTGATGTGTGGTCGCCATCAGCAGATCCTCGATATAGTCATCCTCTATGGTCTGCATGCCCTTGATACCCTTGCCGCCGCGGTGCTGCGAGCGGAAGTTGTCCGGAGTCATACGCTTGATATAACCCTTGTGAGTCATCGCAAGTACGCAGTTCTCCACGGGGATCAGATCCTCGACATCTATATCGTATACATCAAAGCCTATGCTCGACTTTCTCTCGTCTCCGAACTTGTCACGGATAGCTATGATCTCGGTCTTTATCACGCCGAGAAGAAGATTCTTGTCAGCGAGGATAGCCTTGAACTCCGCAATCTTTTTCTGCAGCTCTGCAAACTCGGCCTCGAGCTTCTCTCTCTCCAAACCGGTGAGAGCGCGAAGTCTCATCTCTACTATCGCGTTTGACTGTATCTCATCGAGATCAAAACGCTCCTGCAGCTTTTCCTTTGCTTCGGCAGTTGACTGCGATCCTCGGATGATCTTTATGACTTCATCGATATTGTCAAGGGCGATCAGCAAGCCCTTTACGATATGTGCCCTCTCCTCGGCCTTCTTCAGATCGAACTGAGTACGTCTGGTAACTACCTCCTCCTGATGCTTCAGATAGTAAGTCAGCATCTGCTGGAGATTCAGCACCTTCGGCTCGAGAACTCCGTCCTTGTTCGGAACAACTGCAAGCATATTTGCTCCGAATGTGTCCTGCATCTGAGTATGCTTGTAGAGCTGGTTGAGAACTACGTTCGGGTTGGCATCCTTTCTGAGTTCGATAACAAGTCTCATACCCTCGCGGTTTGACTCATCTCTCATCTCGGTGATGCCGTCTATCTTTTTCTCTTTATGCAACTCAGCGATCTTCTCCTGAAGTCTCGCTTTATTTACCATATAAGGAAGCTCTGTCACGACGATACGTGATTTTCCGTTGCCCATATCCTCGATATCGGTAACTGCCCTCACCCTGATCTTGCCTCGTCCGGTGCGATATGCCTCCTCGATGCCTCGACGTCCGAGTATGGTTCCGCCGGTCGGGAAGTCCGGTCCCTGGATAACTCCCATCAGCTCATCTATGGAAGTATCCCTGTCCTCATCGACACGGTTGTCTATCATCAGGACAACACCGTTTATAACCTCAGTCAGATTGTGCGGAGGGATATTTGTCGCCATACCGACCGCGATACCGGAAGTACCGTTGACCAGGAGGTTCGGGAATCTCGCCGGCAGCACTGTCGGCTCCTTCTCGGTCTCGTCAAAGTTCGGCATGAAATCCACGGTATCCTTGCCGATATCCGCAAGCATCTCCATGGAGATCTTGCTGAGTCTCGCCTCCGTGTAACGCATGGCAGCTGCGCCGTCTCCGTCCACCGAACCGAAGTTTCCGTGACCGTCAACAAGCGGATAGTGAGTGTTCCACTCCTGTGCCAGATTTACGAGAGCACCATAGATAGAGCTGTCACCGTGCGGATGATATTTACCCATCGTATCACCGACGATACGCGCGCACTTACGATGCGGTTTGTCAGGAGTGTTGTTCAGCTCGTTCATGGCGTGCAGTATCCTTCGCTGCACCGGCTTCATACCATCACGTACATCCGGCAGTGCTCGGTCAACTATAACCGACATGGAGTATTCGATGTAGTTCGTCT
>JAFSTZ010000088.1 GCA_017445525.1 Eubacterium sp. | reverse complement strand
TGTGACGGCATATCGCAGATCGTGACCGTGGAAGACAGTGCAGTACAGGCGATACCGGGCTTTTTTGACAGAAAAACCGGTACGAACTATGCTGATTGTATCATAAAGAAAAAAGATAACACTCTCGTGCTGGTGATGGATCCCGAAAGGCTTTTGGATGAAGGACAGACTGAGAAGCTGGTCGAGCTTTTGAGCGAGATGAAAAAGGAGCGTATCGAGGCTGAGAGAAAGCGCCAGGAGGAAGAGCGCAGACGCAAGGAAGAGGAAAAGAGGCGTCGTGAGGAAGAGATCGCCCGTATGAATGAAGGCGGCGAGACTTCGGAACAACCTTCGGATGCTGAACAGACATCTGCTGAGGCAGATGAAGCGGGTACAGATGCTGCCCGTCAGGAAGAAGAGGAGCAGCCGGCAGATAAGCCGGATCAGGAGGAGGAATAAGGCATGAGTAAGATAGCTATACTTGGATACGGAACAGTAGGCTCCGGTGTATATCATGTGTTGACTGAGAATGCTGATATCATAACCGGAAAGGCCGGAGAGAGCATCGAGGTTAAGAGGATACTCGATCTGCGTGATTTTCCGGGAGATCCGGCTGAGAGTCTGGTTACACATGAGTTTTCGGATATAGTTGAAGATGCCGAGATAGATATCGTAGTGGAGACTATGGGCGGGACAAAGCCTGCTTATGAGTTTGTCAAGAGTGCGTTGCTTGCAGGCAAGAGCGTCTGTACATCCAATAAGGCTCTTGTGGCAGATCACGGGACGGAGCTTATCCGCATAGCGGAGGAGAAGGGAGTACATTTCTTCTTTGAGGCCAGTGTGGGAGGCGGTATACCGATCCTCAGGCCTATAAACAGATGTCTGGTCGCGGACAGGATCATTTCTATAAAAGGTATCCTGAATGGAACTACCAATTTTATCCTGACCAAGATGACCGATGAGGGTTCGGATTACGGCGAGGCACTTTCTGAGGCTCAGGCTCTCGGATATGCCGAAGCAGACCCGACGGCTGATGTAGAGGGACACGATACATGCAGGAAGATAGCCATCATGACTGCGCTGGCCTATGGTGCCCAGGTAGACTTTGAAGATATACCTACCGAGGGGATATCCGGTATATCAGCGGATGATATCGCATATGCAGTAAAGCTCGGAAAGGCAGTAAAGCTCCTCGGATTGTCATATCGTGACGGTGAAAAGATCTATGCCATGGTTGCACCGTTCCTTATCGGCAAGGAAAGCCCACTCTACAGTGTAAACGGCGTGTTCAATGCCATATCGGTTACCGGCAACATGCTCGATGAGGTGATGTTCTACGGCCAGGGAGCCGGCAAGGACGCTACCGCAAGCGCTGTAGTGACTGACGTGGTTGAGGCGGTGAAGAACCGCGATATCCCCGTGAAGATCCGTTGGGATGAGAAGAAGCTCGTTATAGAACCGAAAGAGGAGATGAAGTCCGCATTTTTCGTGCGTGTAGATGAGAAAGAGAAAGCTTCGGTTTCGGATGTTTTTGGAAAAGTAGATTTTATCGAAGGTGTCGTAGATGGTGAAACGGGATTTATCACCGGAGTGATGACCGAAAAAGAGTTTGATAGCAGTATCGGAGGCCTTTCGGGAGTTCGCTCCACGATACGCTGCATGGTTTAATGAAGAATTAATATTTGGAGGAGTTCCCCGATGGTATCAAATGTACAGCTTGCAGGGCTTATACTTTGTCTTATCGTTCCCCTGCTTGTTTCGATATTACTGTTTATTTATATGAAGAGAAAGACCAAGGTAAAAGGTCTTTTCATAGCATTTATGTTCGGTCTGGTCGGATTTATCTGGCAGGCATTTATAAAGGGCTATATCATGGCGATGGTGGCAGCACCCATGACGCAGAATGAGTTTTTTGAGAGTGGATTCGGTCTCGTGCTCGGACAGGCGTTGACTACACTGGTTGATGCGGCATTTGTTGCGCTGGCACTTATCTGGGCACTGTATTTTTGCAATCTCAGGGACCAGATGCTTGAGAGAGCGCCGTTTATCGGATTGGGATTTGGATTTGCATACAGCGTTATGAATTACGTTATCAGATTTGCGCCTTATCTTATCCGTTCCATACAGATCAAGACAGGAAGCTATGCAGGTACGGAGACTGATATAGAGGCGATAAACTCTATCAGTATCGACAATATGTTTTTGTTTGTTCTGGCCTGCATCCTATATACCTTCTTTATCATCGGCGTGACACTGCTTATGGGCTTTTTCCATCAGAATCACAGCAGGGGAAGGATGTTTATGGCAGGGCTTGTCTGCTCGTTTATCGTGGGCTTTTTCAACGTTCTTCTGCCGACATTGCTGCCGGATACGGTGTCAGTGGTGGTTTACAACGCACTCCTTGCCGGAGCGGCTGTATATGCCTTCTGGACGGTTGTGCAGTACCTAAAGAGCGGAAAGTATATGATAGCAAAAGAAAAGCCCGGCGAGGCGCTCCTGCCGAAATGAGCATAGATAACGGATATAAATAAAAAGAATAAAAATAAGCCGGTCATCACTCGTCCTGAAGTATCGTCTCTATGATTGATTGTATCTGATCCGGATCAAACGGTTTTTGCATAAACTCCAAAGCTCCGCGCTTGATGGCTT
>JAFSTZ010000087.1 GCA_017445525.1 Eubacterium sp. | reverse complement strand
CAAAGATATGTGTATGATAAGCTAGTACAGCGATTCTTAAATAACTAGACAGAATGCTTGCCTGCTTGACCTGATAGCACAGCTCTGAAAGCCTCGTCGTAGCCCACTACGACTGCGTTTTCCGAGCTGCACTCTCAGGCAAAGCATTCTGCGCATATGTCCAGTTATTTTGCGATCGCTGTACTAGTCCATCAGGAACAAAAGCCGGATATCTATACCTCGGGATCCGACCTGCTGACGCCGATGATCAGTTGCGGGCCATCCTTTTCCTTTACGAGTCCTGCACGCAGGCTCACCCGCTCAGTAACGCCGTCCATCAAAAGACGATAAGTAGTCTTGAAAACCTTGCCTTCTGCGGTTCTCTGAAGTATCTGCTCCTTTGTAAAGACAGAGAGAAAGTGCTCAAGATCATCGGGATGTATCACAGACTGTACGTTCTCAATCGAGTCGGCAAAAAAGTCAGATCCTGCCTTTGGTGCTCCGATCGTGGAGTATGCCTCGGAGCAGCTGTACTCCATATAATTGCCGGTGTCAGGGTCCACGGAGTAGATGGCGATATAGTCCCCTACCAGAGCAGAAACCCTCGAGAATGTGGTCTTCTCAGCGGTCAGCCTCTCGATAGTCTCCTGCTGGCGTATCTGTGTGTCGACATTGCTGACACCGATGATGATATGTCTGTCATCACCTACAACACGGACAATCTTCATACTCATATAGGTTGGGATCTCCTTGATCATCAACCTGTAATTGTAGATAAATACTCCCTGATCATCAAGCGTTGCGAGGATATCCTCCTTCGTAAACACTCTGTAAAAGTCCTCACGATCATCTTCATATATAAATGTCCCGACATCCTTTGTTACCTCATCAAAAAACTTCTCGCCATGTCTCTCGATAGAAAGCCTGTTGCCTGCGCCTTCCTTGGAAAACTCGATAAAATCATCGTTGTCAATATCCACATAGTACAGAGATTCATAATCCGAGGACAGTGACTGCGCGAGTTCTGCATAGGTGATCCGCTGATCGTCTCGCGGAGTTATCTTCAATACTACAGCTACATAAGCCGCAACGTGAGTTACCGGATTATCAACTATCTTTTTCAGCATAGCGTGTACGATGGAGCCGTCTGCCGTTTTCTCATCGAGAAAAATCTTTTGTCCCGGCTCACGGCACATTTCTATGGAGCTTATAAACTCAGATCCCTTATATGTGGCGAGCTCTTTGAATCGTTCCATAAAATCTCTATATGACCGGTTACACCGGATGATCTTTATCCCCTGCCTGTCATACTGGAAAACCACCATGGGAAGAGTATCAAAATACTGCTGTATCCCCTCCGTTTCCTCCGTATAAACAGAACTGAGATCATACATGTTGATAGCGCCGACCTGCCTGAAGTACTCTTCCTCATCGGGATTTTCAAAACCGATCTGGGCTCCGGTCCTGTATCTCTCCTCAATCTCTCCCATAGAGATGGGCTTACAGAAATAATATCCCTGCATCTTGGTACAACCTATCTCTCTCAGAAACTCTACCTGCTCCTCACTCTCTACACCCTCACAGACCGTCTCTACACCAAGGCTTTGCATCATCCTCATAAGCTCTGTGAGAAGCACCTTGGATCTGGGATCCCTGTCAAACCTGCGCATGAAGATCATATCAAACGTGATCAGGTCAACGTGTATCTCCGTAAGCAGATCAAGCGAAGAGTAACCACTTCCGAAGTCGTCCATCCATACATGGTAGCCGAGCCTTCTGAATCTGTCAACCTGCTCTATCATATAATCAAAACTCATCCCAAGTGTACTCTCAGTGATCTCTATAGTGAGAAAATGTCTGGGAACATCGGCTGCTTCCATGCGCTTTTCTATCTCGTCGACTATATCACAGACCTCGAAATCAGTTCTGGACAGGTTTACCGAGATGGGAACAGGCGTAAACTCAACTCTGAGCTGCCGCTTCAGCCTTTTTATAACCGTATCGACTATATGAAGATCTACCTTGTATATAAGCTTTGTCTCCTCAAGTATGGGGATAAAATCTGCGGGAGAAAGCATACCTTTTTGGGGATCAATCCATCTTGCAAGAGCCTCCTCATCACAAACAAGTCCATTGGTTGCCCTGACGATAGGCTGATAATAGGCTTTGATCCAGTTTTCACTGAGCGCTCTGTCAAGATTGTCGACTATATACTGATGATTGTTTTCCCTCGACAGCATATTGTTGTCAAAATAAACAAAGTACGAGTCCTGATCATCTTTCCCGGATTCGCTTGCCATCATAGCGCGGTCACAGGCAAGAGCCACCTCAACCAACCCCATGGAATCAGGATAAATACCCACTATCACGGGAAGGGACTTGCCGGCATTTATATCCTTGGCCTCATCAAAAACCTTTTTAAGCTTTTCCTCAAGCCCATCCACCTCGGTATAAATTGCGAAATGATCCTTGCCGAAGCGGCTGCAATTTGCCCCTCCGAACACTTTGCTGAGGATGGCGCCCAGTCCCTTGATGATCACATCTCCCTCGGCAAAGCCGTATTTTTTATTGTAATACTTCATGCCCTTCATGTTGACAAATACAACGGCAGACTCAATATCTCTATCATGCATGCTTTTTCTCGCTGCCTCAGCATTTCTAAAGAAAGAAGACATGCTCTGAAGGCCTGTCAGATGGTCATAGCTTACCTTGATCATCCTGTCAAGCAAAAGGTGACTGCCGATCTCCGACCCGATAACAAATGTAGTTACCTCAAGAACCGCCTGTATCTGATCTGCGATATCCTCCTCGAAGTTCAAGCACCACATATATCCGATAAGCCTGTTTCCCGACTTCAGCGGAAAAAGTGTGATATTGTAAACATGAGCATTGGTGAGGGACTCATACCATATCGGATTGTCTTCCTTTAACTGTATCATATCCTCATCATTTCTCGCCATGATACAACTGCTGTCGGAAAGCATCTGCCTCCACGTCTCCGTGATATCATAAAACGCTGAATCAAGGTAGGAATCCATAGGCAAAAGATGCGAGCCTTTGGCAAACGCCTCGCAAAGTACGGAACATGAACGCTCGGTATCATCCACTAAAAGGATACAGCAATACTCCGCGTAACACAGTCCGCGGATCTCATTGGTAACATCACGCATGGCAGACCTGAAGTCATCAGTTTCACGCAGCCTGATACATATGTCCAGAACTGACATGGCTATCCTGCTATCATCAATCGTCCGTAAATCCATATCCTTTTCCCTCGTTTCCTCTTTTGTCAGACACTATACCGACGGGCACCGGGGCGTAAAAGCTCTGATCGAAAATCCGACTATAAAACTATCAAAGCGCGCTTGCCGAACCTGTAGCCATGGCAGCCGTTACGATAGCCATCGAGTAAACCTCGTTTGCGTTACATCCTCTGGAGAGGTCATTTATAGGCGCGTTCAAACCGAGAAGGATCGGGCCGTATGCGTCAAATCCGCCCAGATGCTGAGCGATCTTGTATCCGATGTTTCCTGCTGCGATGTCCGGGAAGATAAATGTGTTGGCCTCGCCTGCCACCGGATCATCGGGGCACTTGGTGCGTGCAACTCTCGGGTTAACCGCTGCGTCAAACTGCAGAGTATCTCCGGCTATCGGAAGCTCGGGAGCGAACTTCCTGGTCTTCTCTGCTGCGTTGTGCATCTTGTCCACAACATCTCCGCTGCCGGAACCGTAGGTTGAGTAGCTGAGGAATGCAAGCTTCGGATCGATGCCGAATACCTTGGCGCACTCTGCACAGTCTACTGCGATCTCCACCAGATCATCCTCGGAAGGATTTATATTGATGGCGCAGTCACCCATGGCGAGTACGGCGTTTCCACCGGTAGCTCCCTCACGCACCAGGATAAAGCACGAAGCAACCATATGCTTGTTCGGCTGAGTCTTGATGATCTGCAGCGCAGGTCTGACGGTATCCGCCGTCGAGTAGGTAGCACCGCCTAAGAGTGCATCGGCCTCGCCCATTTTTATCAACATAGTTCCAAAGTAGTTCCCCTGGTGGCAGAACTTGTCAGCCTCCTCCTTCGTCATGCCCTTTGCACGGCGAAGCTCGTACAGAGTATCGATCATCTCGTCCATCCTGTCGTAGGTCTCGGGGTTCACGATCTTTGCTCCCCTGATGTTGAAGCCGACCTCTGAAGCCACTTCAAAGATCTCCTTTTCATCGCCTACCAGGATCGGCTCGAGGAAAGTAGATGCCAGAAGTCTCGATGATGCCTCGAGAATACGGGGATCAGTTCCCTCTGTAAATACGATCTTCTTCGGATCCTTTTTTAGTTCCTCGATAAGTTTCCCAAACCCAAATGCCATGATTATATCCTCCTTTAATATATAGGTTAACTGTAAGGTGTTTTCATCAAATATCTATCCCGACGCGTCTTCGCTCCGGTCACAGTCTATCAGGAAACACCATATTTCTCTGCAAGTTTTTTGAACGCCGGCAACGACCTGCGGATCATATCCGTATCGACACAATACGAGATCCTGACATATCCGGTCACTCCGAAGCTGTCCGACGGGACAAGCAAAAGCTCAAACTCCTTGGCTTTCTCAGAGAAGTCTACCGCATCTCCTCCCGGTGTCTCCATAAACAGATAGAACGCTCCATCGGGGCTCACCACCCTGAAACCGTATTCCGTAAGCGCTTCGGAAAGCAGATCACGATTTGTCTTGTAGATCGACACGTCAGAGGTCATACCCTGACATGCAGCCACTACCCTCTGCATCATGGAAGGTGCGCAGACGTATCCAAGCGACCTCCCGGCTCCACATACTGCAAAGTAAACATCCTTCTCATCGGTCATCCTGTCGCTGACGGCGATATAACCGATACGCTCGCCCGGAAGCGAAAGCGACTTGGAGAAGGAGTAACATACGATAGTGTCATCGTAGTAGTTCATGGGGTACGGTACCTCGACATCACCGTAAACCAGCTCCCTGTAGGGCTCATCCGCGATCAGCACGATTGAATGGCCGAACTCCTCTGATTTTTTCCTCAGGACATCCGCTATCGCCTGCAGCTTCTCCTCTGTGATCACTGCACCGGTCGGGTTGTTCGGTGAATTGATGAGGATGCCCTTGGTATGCGCAGTCAGCTTGCGCTCGAGATCCGCCACATCCGGCTGAAAGTCCGTTGTATCACAGTCGACTGTGCCGAAGGAGCCTCCCACGCTCTCAACAAACACCCTGTACTCCGGGAAAAACGGAGCAAATGTCAGAAACTCATCTCCGTCCTCACACAGTGCCCTCAGTGTTATCGTGAGTGACGCCGCTGCGCCGCATGTCATATAAAAATGATCCGGCGTAAGGCTCGTGCCGTGAGTTTTGTTCACATAGTCACAGATGCTCTGTCTGACTCCCCTGTCACCCTGCGCGGATGTGTATCCGTGGAGTGCCACTGCGTCGGTACCGGCAAGCAGCTCCCTGATGGTCTCCTCCACCTTTGCTGGCGGCGGCACACTCGGATTCCCGATGCTGAAGTCGAAGACGTTCTCGGCTCCGATCTCGGCCTTGCGCCTGTTGCCGTACTCAAACAGATCACGTATCTTCGAGGGGCTCGCTCCGAGCGCCCTCATCTTTTCATTTATCATATCCTTATTCTCCTTTACGGTCTCGCCATCAGATCGCCGCATGGCTCATAGTAGTTGTCCGGACGGTTCGCCCAAAGCATCGCCAGCTCCGGCTCATCGCCGTCAAAGCTCACGACCTTGTATCCCGCGAACATCTCCACATGGTAGATCCCGAGGAACCTCTCGTTCTCGGCTCCGACCCTGAAGAGCACATCACCCGGCAGATACTTCATGGCGTTGAAATCCTCCCAGGTCCACTCTCCCAGAATCCTGTTGTGCTTGTCACACCACTGGCACTCGGATGCCGCTGTGGGCGCGTATTTCTTTATACCGAAATACCT
>JAFSTZ010000086.1 GCA_017445525.1 Eubacterium sp. | reverse complement strand
ATCTCCTGCAAATGACTCCCAAACCGCATCATCCATCTTTTCGATATCCTGAACCCCGACTCTCATCATCTCTGCAAGGAGAGTCTTCATCTTATCAAAGATATCGTTCATCTCCTGATTCAGCATATCGTTTGTGAGAAATGCGCTGGGATCCTCGATACCGTGAACCTCCATAACAAATACCTGAACTGTTGTGATAGAAAAGCTCTCGATCTCTCCGGTCTGAATACCGGTAAAAAGATCCGTCGGCTGCATACCTATCTGATCGAAAATATCCTGAACATCCTGTGGCAGGAGATTGAGGATATCCTGAAGAATCGCCATGATCTCTTCATTTACCTTTTCGATGTCGATCTGTCCGTCTTCGGATACAAGCTCAGTCCCGGTCGACTTGACATCTGTCACATCATCGGTCTTTACCGGCTGGTCCTTGATATCCTTTGCGGTGTTTGCATCATCTGAATTATTTCTCTGTCCGTTTGTTACAGCATCCTTGCTTTGGGTTTTATCGGAAGAGGATCCGTCCTCAGATTTTTTAGAACTTTGAACCTTTGACGACTTGGCTTCCATGCTCGACTTCGTCTCTGCGATACTTGCATTGGGGTTCTGCGGTCTCTTGCTTACACCTGATGCGTTGTTCGCTATGAAGTTGTCAAATGTAGCATCCTGAGCATTGGTCTTTTTCTTGATCTTGACCTCCGTCGTCTGGGAAGTCATCAGGGTGATTCCCTGTGTCTTCATGTGCATGCCTCCTTCCGTTTTGATCTCACAGAGTGTATACAGGCACACTCTGTCGGGATATATATCGGCAGGAAATATAAATAGCTTAACCACTCACCTCTTCATCGCAGCTGACTTTGTTGTGATCTGTGCCGCAACACCGGCATCCATCTGATCCATGATAAGAGCTCTCTTATTATCTGCCATACTGTCAAGTATCTGTGTCACCAGAGTCAGATCAGCAGACATCTCAGTCAGAACCTCCGCTGCCTTTGCAGGCTGCATCCTGGCGTAGATCTCGCCCTGTTTCTTGATCTCGGCGGCATACTGATACTTCTTGGCTACCTTTTCATAAATCTTTTCGGCATTATCCGGATCGATCATTTCATAATAATTCTTATACTCCTCTATATCCGGCGCCTTGTCGTTCATCACGACTTCCTCGTAGAATCTCGACTGCTGCTTTGCAAAGTTGGCCTGAGCCTCCTCAAATTTTTTCAGCCTTGCATTCTCTTTTTTCAGATCCTCTATCTCGTCACTGTTGGCAGTATTCGAGCTGGATGTAGACGCAAGCTGAGCCTCAAGCTCTTTTATACGTGCATTTGCTTCAGCGAGGTTATCATAGTATGTTTCATCTGTTTTACTGGCATCCGGTTCGGGCAATATCATACTGATAACAGGTACATCCTTGAGCACCGGATAGAGCACACCGCTTCCGAAACCGCCCACATCGAGCTTTATCAAAAGTCCGAATATAGCAAGCCATATGATAACTATGACAAGAACTATGATCAGAGTTACGACTTTAGACCCCGAGCTTTCTCCAGCATCTGCGGTAACCTCAGCCCCTTCCTGTTTTTCTTTCTCTTTATCTTCTTTAGCCATGTTCACATCCTCCCATGTCTGTAACTTACCAACTCATCTACTTCCTTTTGCTCAGCCAGATTCACTTCTTTCAGGAAATCCTCAAAGGCATGTTCTCTTAGCTTTTCAAAGGTCTTTCTCTCTTTCATAGCTTCATTCAACTTCTCTCTGGCGATCTCAACCTCTCTCGCACACTGTATCACAACAAGATGCTGTTGCCTGACATACACCTTCAGTATCTCAACAGCATCCTCGCCCTGCTTTATCTTCATAACATCCAAAGTCTCGCTCAACAGCTTGGCAAGCTCTGCCTCTGCATCAGCCTGTCGTGCCTTCAGCCGCTCTTCTTCCTCCTCGGCCTCACGAAGTCTCATATTTGCCTGAGAGTACTCATTCTTCGCTTGCTCCTCGAGCTTCTCTTTCATATTCAGGATGTTCTGCAGTTTAAATCGAAAACGAGCCATAATCTGTAACCTCGATATGATTCGGGATGTGTTAGTACCTCATCATACTTGTTCAGAATTATCAATATCCGGTTCCTGAAAGATCGCCGTCATCTGAGCAACTATGTCGTCAAAATCAAACTTCTCATCGGTGCCCTGCTTCAGAAAGCTGTTCACCGCATCTATCTTCTCGATGGCGTAGTCAATTGACTTGTTCGAACCGGATCTGTAAGCGCCTATATTTATCAGATCCTCCGCATCCCTGTAGGTTGCAAGTACCTCCTTCATCTGTCCTGCTATCTGCTTGTGTTCCTTGGTGGCAACTGCCGACATGACACGGGAAATACTTGCAAGTACATCTATGGCAGGATAGTGATTCTTCTGTGCCATGCCTCGCGACAGTACGATATGACCGTCGAGGATACCTCTGGCAGTATCCGCTATCGGCACATTGAAATCATCGCCGTCAACAAGCACTGCGTAAAGACCGGTGATCGATCCCTTGTCAGAGTTTCCGGCTCTCTCAAGGAGCTTTGGCATCTCCGAGTATACGCTGGGTGGATATCCTCTGGATACCGGAGGTTCACCCGACGCCAGGCCAATCTCTCTCTGCGCCATGGAAAAACGGGTGAGGTTGTCCATCATAAGCAGAACATCCTTACCCTGATCCCTGAAATACTCTGCTATAGCCGTAGCTGTTTTTGCTGCCTTATTTCTGATGAGCGCAGGTCTGTCGGATGTTGCTATGACCACTACTGACCTTTTCATACCCTCAGGTCCGAGATCCCTCTCTATGAACTCGCGAACCTCACGACCTCGCTCGCCGATGAGCGCGATAACATTTATATCCGCTTTTGTGTTTCTGGCAAACATACCCATAAGAGTACTTTTGCCGACACCCGAGCCGGCAAATATCCCGATACGCTGTCCCTTGCCGACAGTGATCAGTCCGTCAACCGCCTTTACTCCAAGCGGCAATACATCCGTGATGATCTCTCTGGATAGAGGATCCGGCGGATCAGCCTCCACCGAATATCTGGGAGAGCCCTCCGGCAGTCCTTCAAACGACATCGGATTGCCGACTCCGTCAAGAGACTGTCCCAAAAGCTCATCGGTAACGGCCACGGTAAGTGGAGCCCCCGTGTTTTCAACGAAGCTTCCCAGACCGACACCCTCCACATCATCATAGGGCATGAGCAATACCCTGTCATCCCTGAAGCCGACCACCTCGGCCTTCACGGGATTAGGTCTTGATACAGAGTGGATCAAACACAGGTCATTTAGCTTTGCTTCAGGACCAATGGACTCTACCGTCAGCCCAACGACCTTTGCCACCTTACCAAGATGTTTTACGTAGCTCCTGTCAAGAAGCGCATTATACTTGGCAACCGAAATTGCTGCAGAAGGCATACTCACATCCCCTTTTATATACAAAAACGATAAAAATAATCAGATAAATATCAATAATGTCACTGTGACAAAAGCCTAAGTGCCGTGATCAGATTGTCAAGCTGCGTTTTCAACCCGGCATCTAACATCTGATTATCAGTTTCTATAAAGCACTCATTTTTCCGGAGACCCTCCTGCCCCTGTATATCTATGGCAACATCTCCCTCAAATCTTTCAAGAAAATCTTTCTTGTGACTTTCCGCCGTGAGGATATCCTCCTGCGAAACTCTCACAATTATATGATCTGTCTTCCTGACTTCGTTAAGACCCGACTTTATCAGATGAAGGATGATATCCTCATACTCCTCGCCTACAACGCCGGTAAGCTTCTCCAGAAGACCGGCAACCAGTCCGGCAAACTGCGGTTCAAGCTCAGATACTTTTTGTGCATACTCCTCTTCAAGGGTTCTTCTCTCATCCTCAAGCTCCGCTCTGATGGCATCGATCTCAGCACCCGCAGCGGCTATCCCCTCTTCCTTGCCCACTTCAAAGCCCTCGGCATGTGCCTGGGACATCACATCATCAGCCTGTTTTCTGGCTTCAACAACTATCTCATCAGCCTGCTCCCTAGCAGAAGAAACTATCTCATCCGCCTGAGCATTTGCTTTTTCTATGATCTCATCCGCTTCTTTGTCGATCTCCTCAGCATGCAGCCCCGCAGTAAAGCCGTTATCAGCATCTGCCTGATCACCACCGACCTTGACGGGTCCTGATGGGAGCACCTTGAAAATCTCCTCTATGGAAAACCCCTTTTCCAGCTCCTCCGCAACCTCTTCAGCATCACGGACTACAACCTTCCTGGGCTTCTCCAAGGGTGAAAAGCTGCCCGGCTTCTCATACGAGACAGACCGGGCCTCCTGTCCCTGCATATTTACGAACGGATATGTTACAACATTATTAGACAATTATCTCGTCTCCTCCACCACGTGAAATAACGATCTCTGCGCTATCCTCCAGCTTCCTGATAACATTAACGATCTTCTGCTGTGCTTCCTCAACATCCTTCAACCTGACAGGACCCATGTATTCCATATCCTCCCTGATCATATCGGCAAGACGCGAAGACATGTTGTTGAAGATAACGTTCTGAACCTCTTCGTTGGCATTTTTAAGTGCGACCGCAAGCTCGGAGTTCTCAACCTCACGCAGCACACGCTGGATGGAACGATCGTCCAGCATGAGGATATCCTCGAACACGAACATCTTCTTGCGGATCTCGTCTGCCAGCTCCGGCTCCTCGATCTCCAAGTTTTCCATGATATGTTTTTCTGTACCACGGTCTACAGTATTCAGGACCTCTACTACAGAATCCACACCACCGACGATGGTGTAATCCTGGCTGACCAGAGAAGACAGCTTCTGCTCCAATATGTTCTCGACCTCCTTGATGACATCGGGACTTGTTCTGTCCATCATCGCAATACGCTTTGCAACATCGGTCTGTTTGTCCGGAGTAAGTGCCGAGATAATGGCTGCTGCCTGTTGCGGAGACAGATACGACAGGATAAGTGCTATCGTCTGAGGATGCTCGTCCTGTATAAAGTTCAATATCTGAGTCGCCTCTGTCTTTCTGATAAACTCAAAAGGTCTTACCTGCAGAGAAGCGGTCAGCTTGCCAAGCACCTGAGCTGCCTTATCATCACCGAGAGCCTGTTGCAACAGCTCTTTCGCATATCCGATACCACCCTCTGCAATATACTGCTGAGCAAGACAGACTTCATAAAACTCATTTAATACAGCTTCCTTCTGATTGGGCGGAACACTTCTCGTGTTCGCTATCTCAAGTGTCAGCTGTTCTATCTCATCTTCCTTCAGATGTTTAAAAATAGTGGCTGCTTTCTCTGGCCCGAGAGTGATCAGAAGTATTGCGGCCTTCTGTACACCGTCAAGATCCGTTACGGGAGCTGCTGCCATGTTGATCCCTCCAATCCTTTATCATCCACCCCAATCTTCATTTATCCAGTTACGGAGCAGGAGTGCTACCGCTTCCGGATTCTCATCAACAAACTTCTCAATCATGATCCTTGTTTCAGATTTATCCTCAAGCTCAATCTCATCAAGAGCTTCATGATCATCCCTGGTAGATTCCAAAAGATCCTCCACTGACAACTCCGGTTCAGTCTCCGTAACCTCAACCGGCGATGTTCCTCTGATGATAACAAATATCAAAAGTATTGCAATGAGTACGGTCAGGATCACCATGAGATAATTGGTTATATTATCGAAAAATGATCCCGTCTCCGCAGCTTCATATACCGGCTGGTCATAAGCCATGATATCGATATTACCGGTTGCTATACCGGTTGCCGCCGATACAAGCTCTATGAGTTCATCCCTGTTCGGAAGCTCTATCTGAGTAGCTGCAGAATTCTGCTCAACATATTCATCAAAAGATATCTCATCAAGCATTCCCTGCTCCTGAAGAGTCTCCTCATGAAGTATATTATAGTGAGTGAGGATGATACCGATAGATGACTCCTCCGGAACAACCGCCCCAACCTCGTACTCGATATTTCTTACGGTTTCATTGGGCAGGTAGTCGTATTTATCCAAAGTTGTCTCGGTATTGGTCGATCCGGTTCCGACTATAGGATAGTCAGTCAGATCTCCGTTTGAATCCGTTCCGGGGATACCGCCGGTTCCTGACTGGCCGGTCGATTTATAGTTATATGAATGAGAGTAAAGTCCCTGCTCCATTCCTTCATTTGCAGTATACGTTTTTACGAGTTCTTCTATCTTGTCCATACGGAACTTGATAGCACTCTTTCCGATCTCGACATCATCCCATCCTGCTTTTCTCAACATGGTCTCAACATTTTTAGCAAATGTGTTCTGCAGTTTCTCACGGTAGTCGTTTACGCCCGTTACGGAACCTCCGAGAGTGTTGTCCTCCTTGCTTCCGTACAGAAGATTTCCTGTAGTGTCCGTGATGATGATATTGTCCGTAGTTTTGTTGCCAACTGCATTTGCTATATAATATGCGATGCCCATGGCAACATTCTGATCCATCTCGTAGCCCTTGGCAAGCTTCAGTGACGCACTGACATATGCCTCCGCCTTCTCAGCGAAGACCGTCATATCATCCTCCTGCCTCGACAGATAGACTGTTGCGTCCTCTACGCCGTCAAATGTCAGAAGTCCGGTTCGTATGGATGACTGAAGTGCCAGATCGATCTTTGCGGAACGCACCTGAGATGTCGTCGTCATATCCTCCTGAAGAGCATCCTCCCAGGACATACCCTCACTGTCGGTGATCTGGTTGGCTCCCATAACAACCACTGCGTCAGAGTACTGTCCCTGCTCAACTCTGAATCTCACCCTGTCGGTGGATATCGCCTCGTCCTCATAATCCACTCCTGCTGCATCGAGCTGTTCTCTGAACTCACTGGCTGCATCGGCGTTCAGAGTAACGAGATCCACATAAACCGGTCTTGTAAGAAAATACGCCAAAAGGACGATCGCAAAGAGTATTGCGAGCGCCACGCAGATGATTATTGTCTTCTGTTTTGTCGTATAACGATTCCAAAAAGCAAGTAGCTTGTCACGAATCGCCACAAGCCGATCCATCATTGGTATATATCCTCCACCGGGTCCGGCATCGCCAGACCGCATTCGGTGTATCCGCACTCGTGCCCACATCTGTGCTCGAGCAAGCTCGGCACATCTGTGCACACGGTGCTCTACCGCTGCTACGCAGCATACACCTCATGTGGTTTGGCGACGTCTTCGACGCACGTCCCGTCAGAGATACCCACATGCAAGCAAGCTTGCTGTGTGTATCTCATGCCGGAACTATGCCGGAACCCGTAGCTTAGAATTGCATATTCATTATCGTCCGATACGCCTCAACTACGCCATTCTTGACGGCTGCAGTGTACTGAAGCGAGACACTGGCTTTTTGCTGGGCGATCATCAGATCGTGAAGATTGTCTGACTCGCCGGTAGCAAACTTGATCTCCTCTTCCTCGACCTTGTTTGAGTAATCATTAGTCTCCGAAATCAGTCCCATAGCGGAATTGAGCAGAGCATCAAAGCTTTGTGACTTCTCCGTTCTGGTCTCCGGTCGTATAGGATTGGTAGTCTGATATCGGCTGACACTCTCAAGACCTTGAATCGCCGAAAGGCTGCTGATATTCATATCATTCTCCTATCTCTGTTTATCGTAGAATACTGATCCTATCAATGCATCCCTATCACTGACCGATGGAAAGAGCTCTTGTAGCCATGCTCTTTGAAGCATTCAGCATAGTTACGTTTGCCTCGTACGCTCTCGTGGCATCGATCATGTTTGTCATCTCTGTTACGGTATTAACATTGGGATAGATCACATATCCATCTTCATTGGCATCCGGATGAGAGGGATCGTATACCATATTTCCCTCGGAAGGATCCTCAACGATCCTGGTCACCTTGACTCCCTTGCCTATGTACTGTCCGGCAAGTCCCAGGCTCTCTTTAAACGTCGGATATGCCTTTTCTTCAAAAACGACCATTTTTCTGCGATAAACATTCCCTTTGCCGTCTCTGGTCGTGTTTACATTTGCAAGGTTTTCTGAAATAGTATCCATGCGCAACTGCTGCGCGGTAAGCCCCGTAGCGCTTACGTCAAAAGCACCGAAAACTGACATATTATCGTCCTCCACCGCCGATTGCCGACTTCAGTTGCTGGAACTCGTGATTGATCGAAGTCATCAACGTGTTGTAACGAATCTGATTCTTCGCAAGCTCCACATTCTCAGTAGTGATATCAACATTGTTTCCATCCATACGATAGCTGAGTCCCGCCTGCTCCGTGTATGTAGTGGCATTCAGATCATCAAGATCCATCTCCGCTATCGTCCTGTCGAGCGAATCCGTTCCGCCTATCGCTCCTATGAGGTAAGTTTCGAACTGCACATCCTTGCGCTTATATCCCGGCGTGTCCGCATTCGCTATGTTGTTCGCCAGCACGTCATTTCTCTTCCAGCCGGCATCAGCAGCTTTGTCTAAGACATTTACATAGTTATAAGCTCCCGATAAGATCATACCGTCCGTCCCTCCTTATCTCTGTTTTTTAACCTTATAAAACGCAAAAGAAATCATGAATATCACAATTCCGTTTGCGTTTATGAAGTCCATTTCTCTGAATATAATCTTTCAAACTCATCATATGCGATGTCGTTTAAAACTTCTATCTTGGTTCCCTTTACACCTGCCGACTGTGTGCGGATAAGTCTGGCACTCTCCAGTTTTCTGAGCGCATTCACCATGACCGATCTGGTCACATGATACTCCGCTGCCAGCTTCGACGTGATCACCTGTCCGCTCATACCACCCAACGCATGTATAACACAGCAAACCGATGACTGTTCAAGCTCGGATAAAGCTCTTATGGCAGATGAGATCGCCTCTCTCTTGTTTGTCTCCTCGCCGCTTTCCGCAACCAAAGATGTGGTCATCAAAAGCCCGATGATCATGTTGCAATACTCGCAAAGTATGATATCGTCTATCCTGTATGTCTTGTCCTCGCGGTATAAAAAGAATGTACCGAGTCTGTCTCCGTCAACCAGTGTAGGCGCAATCAGTGCGGTAAGTCCCTCCGCTTCATACTCCTCAAGTCCGAGAGTTTCGAGATTTACATTCTCCTTGGTGGAGAGTACGGATAAAAATCTCTCGTTCAGCCTCTCATCAGCGTGATTGCCGACTTTTATACTGCTGAATCCCTCTATGGCTCTGATATCCGGACACCTGTACTCACCCAGGAGCTTTCCTCTCCTCGAGATCACATAAACACTCGATCCCAGGAACTCGCCCATCATGGTGCATATATCCGAAAATGCGACCTTCTCATCAGAATTGGTCGCCAGCAGATTGTTCAACCTTCTGGTACGATCCAAAAGTTCTATGCTCATATCCCGAAAATCCCCTTTATCACACAAATACCAATTTTATTCTTCATTTTATCACACATACTCTCTTTTTTCAAGTAAAAATTGTGGCAGACTCATGCCTTATCACTCACATATCCGCATTTATCATCAGAGCAGGCAAGTTTATTTCCTTTGTGGACTAAGAGATTTCCGCACTTGGGACATTTTTCTCCCGAAGGACGCTGCCATGTCATCACATCACACTCCGGATAGTTCTCACATCCATAGTATGGACGACCCTTCTTTGTCCTCTTGATCACTATCTCTCCGCCGCACTTCGGGCACTTTACGCCGATCTTTTCAAAATACGGCTTGGTATTTTTGCACTCGGGAAAACCGGGACAGGCCAAAAACTTTCCGTGCGGTCCGTACTTGATCACCATATTGCGACCGCATTCCTCACATACTATATCGGTCTCTTCATCGTGAATCTCAACCTTTTCCAGCGTTTCCTCCGCCTTATCTACAGCCTCTTTTAGATCCGGATAAAAGTTCCGGATCACAGTCTTCCACTCAACATTTCCGTCAGCCACATCATCAAGCAAAGCCTCCATGGTCGCTGTAAAGTTCACATCCACGATACCCGGGAACTCCTCAACCATAATCTTGTTTACGACCTCACCCAGCTCGGTCATAAAGATATTTTTCTTTTCCTTGGTCACATATCTTCTTGAGATGATGGTAGTTATAGTGGGCGCATATGTACTCGGGCGGCCTATACCAAGTTCTTCCAAAGCCTTTACCAAAGACGCCTCCGTAAAGTGAGCCGGCGGCTGTGTGAAATGCTGTTCACTCTTTAACTCGTTAAGCTTCAGCTTTTCGTTCTCCTTCAACTTCGTGAGTACCGGATTGGTCTCGGCCTTATCCTCGCCGTCCTGGTATACGGCCAAAAATCCCTGAAACTTAAGACTGGAACCCGAGCTCGTAAAGTGATGCCCGTTTGCTTCTATTTTTACTGATACGGTATCATAGACAGCCGCACTCATACGGCTTGCAACAAAACGTTTCCATATGAGCTGATACAGTCTGTACTGATCTCTGGAAAGCGAATCCTTGACCTGCGCAGGTGTGATGTCAACATACGTCGGTCTGATCGCCTCATGCGCATCCTGAATGTTTTTTCCGGATGTCTTTTTCTGCTCTTTATCCGTCACGAAGTCCTTGCCGTGATTGTTCAGTATATACTCCTTGCAGGCAGCATCAGCCTCATCGGATATTCTGGTCGAATCAGTACGCAGATAAGTAATAAGTCCGATGGTTCCGTGTCCTTTGACAGTAACACCCTCGTACAGCTGCTGTGCGATCTGCATGGTCTTCCTGGTCGGGAAGTTCAGCACTTTTGCACATTCCTGCTGCAATGTCGATGTAGTAAACGGAAGAGGCGCCTTCTTCGTGCGCTCGCCCTTTTTTATCTCCTCAACGGTATAGGTGGCACCGTTAAGCTCTTTTACTACCTTCTTTGCTTCTTCCTCCGAATCAAGCTCATCCTTGCCATCCTTGCCATAGTACTTCGCAGTGAGCATCTTTTTGGTGCTGTCCACTGAGAAATCAGCCTCTATAGTCCAAAACTCCTTCGGTATAAACTCATCAATCTCTCTTTCCCTGTCGGCTATGATCCTCAGTGCAACAGACTGCACTCGTCCGGCAGATAGTCCCCTCTTAACCTTTGCCCACAAAAGCGGACTGATGGAATAACCAACCATACGATCGAGAACACGTCTTGCCTGCTGTGCATTAACAAGATCCATGTCTATATCCCTTGATTCCTTGAGCGACTGCTTTACAGCATTCTTGGTGATCTCGTTGAAGGTGATACGACTGGTTTTCTTCGGATCCAGATTCAGGGCTGATACAAGATGCCAGGATATAGCCTCACCCTCGCGGTCAGGGTCCGTTGCAAGATAGATCTTGTCAGCTTTCTTTACTTCCTTTCTGAGAGAAGCTAAAAGCTCACCCTTTCCCCTGATAGTGATATACTTCGGCTCAAAATCATGCTCTGCATCAAAGCCCATCTGACTTTTAGGCAGATCCCTGACATGACCGTTTGAAGCCATAACCTCATAGTTTTTTCCCAAAAATCGCCCTATTGTCTTTGATTTGGCAGGCGACTCGACAATTATCAGATTTTTTGACATCGGTGTATCTCCTTAAATATGAGATTTTCGTTTGATAGCATACACCAAAAAAGCAACGCATGCAAGGATAATTTTATTTTACACATGTTAAAAAGTGCGACAAATACACGAAAAATCGTCATTTGTAAAACATAAATTTGTTTTTCTACACCCTCAGATCTCCACCCGGACATACCTATCCCTGCTTATCTCCCTGATAAGTCCGTCCTTTTCAAGTTTTCTGACAAGTTTAACGGTATAGCCGTAGGCTCCCTGTGCTTTTGAAGCAAGCTCCATAAGAGAAATCGGCTTATCCTTTATCAGATCAAGAATCATCTTCTCATCACGACCCATGCCTCTGCCCTTTTCCGGACCGGTTTTGACATTATAGTATTCCAGTATATCATCGGGGGAGATCACGGGGATCGCCCCCTGACGGATAAGCCTGTTGCAGCCCTCACTCAGCACATCACCTATCCTGCCGGGTATCATAAAAACATCCTTGCCCTGATCCAATGCAGCATCTGCAGTTATGAGACTTCCCGAACGTATCCTCGCCTCCACTATGAGGATACCACGGCTCAGTCCGCTTATGATCCTGTTCCTCATTGGAAAATTGGCCGGCATGGCTCCGTACTTTGTCGGGTATTCACTGATGATGCACCCCCTCTCGGGTATCTGCCTGTATATCTTTTCATTCGACGAGGGATAACACACCTCGACACCGCACCCCAGAACAGCCACTGTCTCGCCGCCTGCCTCAAGCGCACCCATATGAGCCCAACCGTCAACCCCCTTCGCCATACCGCTGATAACCACAACACCGGCCTCAGCAAGGCGATATCCGAAAAGCCTGGCCATATCTCTTCCGTAGGTTGTGCACTCTCTGGCACCTACTATACCGACAGACACTCTATATGCTGTCGGAAGTCTTCCTATGTAAAAAAGCTGTTCCGGAGGAACCTGAATATGCCTCAGCTGATCCGGATAATCATCATCGCACTTTCTGACAAAGCAAATATTTTTCTTCAGCACCCGTTCATACTCATCTACTATCTTTATACGACTCACCGGATCAGCCAGCTGCCTCAGGGTTTTATTCGTTATCCTGTAGCTACTTTCCCCTCCGGCGCGCCATCTTCCGATCAGTGTATATATCTCGTCAGCCGAAGATAAAAAAAGCATCATAACACTTCCGAATATCCCGTCGATCACCTGCCTTCCGACCGGTCCTATACCGACAACCTGAGCGATCCAGAAGTCAGCAATCCTC
Organism: Eubacterium sp.; assembly: GCA_017445525.1. GTDB lineage: Bacteria > Bacillota > Clostridia > Lachnospirales > Lachnospiraceae > Eubacterium_F. The sequence continues at coordinate 42 of JAFSTZ010000086.1, read as the reverse complement.
TCAATATCCATAGCGCTCACCTCCCCAGTACTTTTTATTTAT
>JAFSTZ010000085.1 GCA_017445525.1 Eubacterium sp. | reverse complement strand
GAGATGGGATTGGCTGTCTGTGCTCAGGCTGATCTTGCTTTTGCCGATGGAAGATGGTACATCATAGAAGTAAATCCCCGTATCTCGGGTATGTCCATATCCGCATCGGCATGTGAGGGCAGGACGCCTTTGGAGATGATCATAGAGTCGGGACTTGAGAGATCGATCAATTACAATGTGCCATCGATCCTGGAAAAATGTCTCAATTTCCGTGCTATGGCTCCTACAGAAGAGCTCAATCGTTTCAGCATGGAGCCGGAGGTCGTATATCTGGAAAAGAGCGAGATTTCGCCTGAGTACCAGGTTGACGGATCAATTGCAAACGTTGTTCTTTCCGGATTTGAAGACTTCAAGGATATGTTGGTAAAACTCCGTGCTTTACATGAAAAATATCCTTATACGATTCCGGACAGTCTGGTTGATCTTGTTGCCAATAACCTATGATATTGATTCGCTCTGATATCATCATGTTATTGTTTATAAATGAAAGGAGATACAGATGAGCTATTTCAGCATACTGATTCCTGTGTACAATCAGGTTGGAAAGATGGATCGGTGTATAGAGTCTGTTAAAAACCAGACCTTTAAGGATTTTGAAGTGATCATGGTCGATGACGGATCGACGGATGATTCTTTCAAGATGCTTCAGGATTTTGAAGCGTCGGATGACAGGTTTCATGCGGTCAGATACGAGGAGAACGGTTCTCTCATCAAGGCCAGATATACCGGTATGGAGCATGCAAATGGAGATGTCGTCATGTTTTTGGACAGCGATGATTATCTGCTTGATACTGCCTTGGAGAAGATCCACGACAAGTTTGAACAGAGTGATCCGGATATAGTATGCTTTGGTTTTGTGACCGAGCCCGAGGGTATGAAGGTTCCTCCGTTACATACAGATGATATCATCGAGTGCATCCATAAGAAAACCATTTTTCCTACCATATGGAAAAATGCTTATAAAAGGTTTGTTACAGACAGGCTGTTGGAGACGACAGAGCCGTTTTATTGCAATATGGGAGAGGATGTGTACTTCTCTCATGTATTGTTCACATTCGGCAAAAAGATAGATTATGTTGATGATATCCTGTATTATTATCAGAGGGATACGGGCATGAGCTCAGCCAGTGCCACACCGGAGTTCAGCCTGCCCAGATTCAGGAAATATCTCAAAGATACTTACGAAGCGGCTTCTCATATTGTTTCTTTTATAGAAAAATACAATCCCGACAAGCTGGAGACAACCAAAAAAGCCACATCCAATATGAACAGATTTGTTCTCACTCAGCACTTTATACGTGAGAGTGATTACAGAAAAATAGTTCAGTATATCATGGAGATCAAGAATCTGGGATATGAAGAGTTGTTTGACTATGCCTGCAATTCATCTATAAAGAAAAAGGTATTATATGATCTGATGGAAGATTTAGATAAATAAAAAGGAGGTCTGATATGTCAAATCCAAGATTTAGTTTTTTGATACCGGTGTATAATCAGGTAGGAAAGATGGATCGGTGTATAGAGTCAGTCAAGGCGCAGACATTTACCGATTTTGAGGTTATCCTTGTCAATGACGGTTCAACCGACGGTTCACAGGAGATGTTAGATAAGTTTGCCGAGGAGGATGCCAGATTCAAGGTTTTCTCACATGAAAAGAATCGATCACTTCTGTGTGCACGGTTTACAGGTATGAAAAATGCATCCGGAGACTATGTGGTCTATCTTGACAGTGATGATTATGTTGATGCAGAGCTTTTGGCCGAACTGGATGAGTTGATCAAGGCCGAAAAGCCTGATGTGATCCGTTACGGAAGGACTATAGAGCCGATGGGATACCAGCTTCCCGTAAAGAAGTTTGATGATCCGCTGAAAAGCTTTATGACAGGCGAAAATGATCCAAGGATCGTCGAAACATGTATATCTACTGAGCTTACCAAAAAAGTTGTTGAGCTGGTTCCGGATCCTCCTTATGTCAACAATGCAGAGGATACATTTATGTCAGCTACGATATATACCTTTGCAAAGAAGTTCAGTTATCTCGATAAGCCATATTATCATTATGAGATTTACGGCGGTATGTCAAGAAACAGCGAGTCTCTAAGCATGGAGAAGCTGCAGAGAGTCAAGCAAAGTCTTGATAACTGCTCAAACGGGATCATAGAATACTTCAAAAAATACAATCCCGACAAGGTTGATCTATGTTATACTGCAGCGGCTAATTTTTATAAATACGAAACGATGCACTTTGTTTTAAACACGGATGATGAATGCAAGGCTGTCGAGTTTATAAACGGTTTTGCTGATGACAGATTTCCGGATGTGTTTGAATATGCTTGCAAGGAAATATTGCCTGAGTTCTTTAAAAGAAAGCTTGTAGAGGGACACAAGCCGGATAAATATAAGTTCTATCTGTTTTAATTTGATTTTATAGCGTACAATGAATAATCATCAAAGGGGGTAAATATGGGTAAAAGTAATTATGAAATATCAGTGATCATACCGTCTCACAATACTGATCCAAAGTTTTTTAAGCACTGTATCGATTCCGTTAAAAATCAGGATTTCGGATTTGAAAATATCGAACTGATAGTAGTTTTTCATAACTGCGATGATGAACGGGAAAAAGAGTTGAGAAGTATCGTCGGTGAGTATGACAATGTTATCATGGAAACGCTTAAAAACGATATTCATTCACCTTCCTGCCCCAGGAATAGAGGACTTGATCTCGCGACAGGTGAGTATATAGGATTTCTTGATGCCGATGATAAGTACACTCCACAATGTATCGAGAAAGCTCTTGGATACATAAAGGAAACAGATTCGGACGTTATCCATTTCAGAAGGATGGTCGAGCTTGAAAAGCCTGCAGCAGTTATTATGAACGAGATAGTACTGTGGGATCAGACCAGAGAAACGATCGTTATAGACATGGGCAAGACCGAGTGGAATCCGGATGAATATTATGTTGCTCAGTGGAGTATGGTTACTCATAAAATATACAGGCGATCATTTATAGAGGAACACCATATACGGTTTTCTGATGATATCGTCATTGCTGAGGATTCTGAGTTCAGTGCCAACGTGTACGGAAAGGCAAAGAGGATATGTCTTGCACCTCAACTTATCGGATATGTATACTATGTCAATTCACAATCGATCGTGCAGTCGGCAAAGCTTGATGAGAAAGTACTGGTTGAATATGCCGAAAGTTTTAAGCAGCTTTTTGATTCGATCGAGGAGAACGGTATCGATCCGAGCGAATCTGTTGCAGGTCTGACTCTTTTGTTGTCCAGTTATATCTTTGCGTTGAAGGATGTTATGACTCCTGAGGCGAGAAAAAAGATCAAGGATATACTCGAGCCCTATATCAGGAATACAAAGCAGATCCCCCCGTCAAAGCTGTATCCGCCGGGAAGGATAGAGCGTATGAATACGCTCCCCAAGCTGCTTATCCTCGGTGAACCCGCACATGAGAAACACTTTTTTGTTTCTAACGACGAGCGTCCGCCGGAGACATTCTCCGGATATCAGGGGAGGATACTTCAGAAGATCCTTGAGGAAAACTATGATACAGATTTCGGAAAGCGATATGGTTTTAAAAATATATTCTCCCTTGAAGACTACAGAGATGCCCTGGATGTAACTGATTACGATGTATATCATCCTATGTTTGAACTGACTTCAAAGATAGGTGAAAAAGGTATATTTACATGGAAACCGATAACTGCCCATGCTCTTTCATACGGCAATCTGGGTGTGCTGAAGGAGGTTCCTATTACTGACGGAGCAGTAAACAGATACGTTGATGAATTTGACAAGCTGATAGGAGAAACCAGATATTTCCCTATGTTTGAGAGTCTGCCGTATCAGGAATCGATCCATGCTTTTGTAAATGTTTATACCAACACTCTCTATCCGTTGATCCAGAATGCATTTATCGAGAAGACTTTGAAAAAACGCGGCGACAGAGCTTCCATGGTGACACCGGCCGAGATCATGTTCCCTACGGAGTTAAACAGTTTTGAATATGTCAGACTGGTATTTGCTCTGGCGGATAAGTCTGTGGAGACTATCTTTGCTCCGAATGCATGGGTTCTTTATTCCGGTATCCGTCGTATCATCAAGGATCATGAAAAGATATGTGAGGATATCAGGACCGGTACTCTGAGCGAGACACTTGATATCTCGGATGAGCTTTTGAGCAAGATCAGTTGGCGACTCAGCTCTTTGCCGGAGCGTGCCAATGAGCTTATGAAGCTTTTTGAACAAGGTGATTTCTCTCTGAAAAAGATCTGGCCGAGACTTGAAACGGTCATTGCAGACGGTACGGGAAGCTTTGTTATCTACAAGAAAAAAGCCATGAAGTATCTCGAAGGAATATCCTATAACAACGGTCTTTTGGCTGATGAGTTATGTTTGTACGGAACTGCTGTTCCGGGAGAGGATCTGTATAAGTTGGATCCGACGTCTGCCTACTATGAGTACATGAAGGAAGACGGAACGACTGTACTGTCATTTGATCTGAAGGAGCAGGAAAAATACAGGATCATCGTATCGACACACAACGGTCTGTTCCGTTACAAGTCGGATATGTTTATCCGTCCTGTAAAGATCAGCGATGAAGAGGTCATCGTAGAGAAATGTTGTCCGATCAATTTTGATCAGGAGGCACTCAATGGTCTTATCGAGGAAGATGTATATGATGTTGTATTAAACTGTGAGGATAAGTACGGAATATCCTTTGCGGATTTCAGTTTTCTCAAGGATGTGGTCGAGGATGAGTATCTGCTTGTGATGGAGTCTGAGACAGAGGAGGATTACAACAAGGCAACCGCCCTTGACGTAAACGAGGTTGTCGGTTATGTAAAAGAACTGTTGAAAGACAAGGTAAACGATACAAGTAAGAATCTCAGGGTGGTATTTAACGAAGTCGAGTCGGGATTTATGTACAGAGACCGCGAGATGTTCAGAAAGAATATCCTTCCTGACGCCGTATATCCGCCTCATATCCGTGAAACGTTTAATTCAAAGAAGAATTTCGGTAAAATATAAATAATAACGGGGGATTCCGAAGATGGTAAGGATAGGAGTATCAAGCGAATATTTTTATCAAAGAAATGTTGATGATGCCACTTTCAGCATCCAGATGGAGTTTAAACTAAAAAAAGCTATAGATGTAGGATCATTGAAGACAGCAACAAGCCGTGCTATCGAGCTTTATCCGGAGCTTTGTTTCAGACCGGTGCTAAAGGACGGAAGAGTTGAGGCTGAGCCAAATGATAAAGAAGTCTGCGTATATGACAACAGGGATGTGAGCAGATGCTTTGGTAGTGATGAAACAAACGGTTATCTGTTTTATTTTTCACATGATGATCGTACGCTGGTTCTTCATTTTTATCACGGTATGACGGATATCAAGGGAATCATGGCATTTCTTAGGACCGTGTTTTATTACTACAATGATTGTCTTGACGGTTTGCCAAAGGACGATCCGTTTTTCTCGACCTGTCGTATTGATAAAGATGATCTCTCCGGTCTTGATGAAGATGACATGTATGATCCTTATCGAAAGTATGCAGATATGTCATCTGTTTCTCCTATCGTTTTACCCGGACCGGCATTTCAGATACCTGAGGAACCACATGACAGTACCGAGCACTATTCGCATAAATACAGGATATCACTGAGCACGTCAGAGTATCTTAAAAAGACAAAGGAGATCGGTGCATCATTTGCAACTCTTTTTCATATACTTGTTTGTGATGCGACTGACAGGGCTTACGGAATTGGGGATGATCTGTTTATAGGCATGCTTCCGGCAGATATGAGATCTTACTTCGGATCTGATACTTATGTTAACTTCTCTGATTCGATCATGCTGCCTCAGACAGCGGAAGACAGAAAACGTGATATCAGTACCAGAAGCGGAAAGATAAAAGATCATATACACGGCTGCCTGAACACAGAATACTTTTCTGCATTACTAGCTGATAAGGTAAGAAGTGTAGAGAGCTTTGTTCCCACGCCGGATGCAGAAAAGCCTAAAAAGATAGTGACACCGTTTACTCTCGGTATATCGGCCCCGGGCAGAGTTGAGCTTGGTGGCGGCTTAGATG